>JASFGN010000269.1:0-5353 GCA_050123735.1 Desulfobacterales bacterium
AGAAAATGTTTCCCGGGCTGAAGTAATTTGGGATATGTCCGCATAAATTTGATGATCTTTGCCCCAGAGGTGGCCGTGGCCGATAATCTCGGGCACGATTTCCCCATCCGCGCCATTTGAAAAATCCAATTCTGCTTTCCAGACCAGCGATGGTTGGCCGTTTGCGCCGCTGTAACCGGCAGCATCTTTTTGGTCTGAATAATAGGCATTGTAATCATACGAGCTATTGGCCTCTATAAAGATGCTGACTTGTTTCGCTCGTAACCAATCCGGTACCTGCCATTGGATAACCACTGTATCACCCGATGGTGTGGCACCGCTGATCGCATCGATCTGGTCACCATTCCCGGCCGGCTCTTGTTGCCTGACACCATACCAGACCGGTATGGATTCCGGTCGGGTTTCAGCCAGGATCCATTTATTTTCTGCCGCTTTTCCAGTGACATAGATTGTTTGAACCTTTTCGGAGCGTTTATCTTGCAGCCAGATGGCAAAGGTCGGTTGAGATTTCGGCAAAAAAATTGATGGCTTTTCATAAACGGCATAATTATAGGTTAATTTGAATTCCAGATAGGGTTGGCTTTCATCAATTGACGGCCGGGTGCCAGGCTCCGGAGATGCAGCGCATCCGATGAGGATCAGTCCCAGCAACAGCGTCCACCCCAAGCGTTTTTCCTTTTGCATGATTTTTCTCCCTGTTTTAGGCTTGCGCAATCGTTGAAGGCGCTCTCCCAAGAATATATGCGGAGGCGATTTAAAAACCGTTATTCTGTCTGCTCGCTAAAATGATCTTTTTACCTTAAGATACGTGTTATGATCAAGCTTGACTTTAACATCTGCATTCATTAAGTGTGCACGGAAAACGACCATCCAAACCACAAACCGGAAAAGATTTCATGAAGGAACAATCGCCGGAGTTACCGGCCCTGCTCATCATCGACATGGTCAAAGATAATTTTGACGAAAAGCGGTCCCTGCCGATAACCCCTTTTGCACGTGCAGTCATTGCGCCCCTAAATAAATTAATCGGCGCATTTCGCAGCCAGCAGTGGCCGATCGTGTTTTCCACCGATGCATTTCACAAAGATGATTTCATTTTTAAGGGGCGAATTCAGCCGCATTCGCTGGCCGGTACCGCCGGTGCCGAAGTTTTCGAAGAGCTGGATATGCAAAGCGATGATTTATGGCAGCCGAAACCCCGCTTTTCAGCCTTTTTTGATACGGATTTGGCGAACTGGTTACGCGAAAGAGGGATAACGCTGTGTGCGATCGGGGGCATAGCGACCCATTTTTGTGTGCTGACCACTGTACTGGATGCGATCTGTCATGATTTTAAGGCGGTTTTGCTTGAGGATTGTTCGGCTGCGTTTTCCAGGCAGGTTCACGAGCAAACATGTGACAGCTACCGTCGCAACCCCCTTTATCCGTTGTTGCGCGTTGCTAAATCCTCGGATCTGATTGCCGAGCTCTTGAAAAAATCATAAAAAATCACGAAAACACGAAAGTATAAAAGCACGAAAACCAAAAAGATTTTTCATTTCGTTTTTTCGGTTTTTCGTGCTTTCGTGGTAAACTATCTATTTTGCCCGTGTGTAACCGGTTAGCCGTTTCTGATGCGCTTTTCCCAGTCATATTCAGCTGAGGTAACGATATGTTCCATATGCTGGATGCGGCGCTGCAGGTTTTCATAGCGCCTTTTCATCCGCTGAATCGCACCATGGCGAGAGGTGGTATAGCTGTCGTAAAATTCCTTCTCGCCTGAATCATTAATGGGTACGACCGGTTCGGGTTTCATCAGCAAAGCGGCCAGCAGATACAATCCGACGGCCGGCAGGAAACCGGCGACGAAGAATACAATGATGGCGATCACCCGGGTCCAGAAGACGGAAAAATCAAAATGGGACGCCAAGCCCTTGCACACGCCCAGAATTATTCCGCTGCGCGAGCGATAAATACCGTTGCGGTTTATGCGGGTAGGTTGTCTCATGCTTCAGCTTCCTTTCTGTTGCGCTCGTTTTGATCCCTCCTGATCCAGCAAAATGGCTTCCAGAGCCTCAACCCGATTCTCCATGCGAGCGAGTCCCTTGTATATTTCCTGGATCATTTTGGTCTCCTCAGCCTGGTCTTCGGCAGAGAGACCACCGCGAAAGAATTTTATCGCCAGAAGAATCGTGCCAGGGATGATGGCCAGCGCAAGCAGGATGCTTCCGAATACGATGGCTACAATCAATACTTCTTTCATTTTGCATTTACCTTGGTTTGCTCAATTTAATTTTACCCGATGTGGCTGCCTTTAGCAAAACGCTGTGCTCAGGTGATTTTAGCCGGCAAAGGTGTTTCCTAAGTTCTTTAGAAGATAATAAAATTATCCGGGCAAATCGATCAATAAAAATTTTTCCCTTCTGCCGTATGGCCCATGGTCGTCAATCGGATGATTGCCTTTCACTGGATTTAGAGCCCGCATAGGGCGTTTTCAGAGCTTGCAATTCCTTTTCGATTTCTTCATCCACACCCAGCGCTTCGAATTCGGTGTCCAGGGGCGACTGTTTCCCGAAATTGACCAGGTCGGCTTCGGCTTCCATGCGTTCGATACGGTTTTCAAGTTCATCGAATTTCATCATGGCCGCGGCACTATCCACCCGTCTGATTTCTTCCTGGGCCTGTATTTTTTGGCTGGCATGAATATGGCGCTGGACGAGCAGGCGTTGTTTGTCACGGGCTGATTTCAATTTGTCTTCCAGCTGGCGGATGTCGGCCTGATATTGCTCGATCAAAAGATTATGTTCGGTGAGCTCGCTTTCAAGACCATCCATCCGGCTCGTATACCGGCGTTTTTCGACCAGAGCTTCGCGCGCCAAGTTATCTCTGCCTTTGCTCACCGCCAGTTGGGCCTTTTCTTCCCAGTACTGTATGCGCTCCTGCAGCGTAGCCAGTTGCCGCTGAACCTTTTTACTGCTGGCCATGGCGCCGGCACAGGCAGCCTTGATTTCAACCAGGGTGTCCTCCATTTCTCTGATCATCAGCTTGATTAATTTTTCCGGATCTTCGGCTTTGTCAAGGATCGAATTGATATTGGAGCTGATAATGTCACGAAATCGTGTGAAAATACCCATGATAACCTCCCTGTCTGGAAACCTGAATTTCGCATCATACGCTCAATTCAGTGTTAATTGCTAATTGTTATTCGTTAACCAGAGCATATTGTGTGCCAGAGTCCGTTTCAATTTTAACTATATGATATTATTATTAAAATTAAATTTACAGCACACTTGACAATTTGGTAAAAAATACCTACAATTAGTTAAATAAACTATAATATGGTATTAATAGCTATGAGCCGGTCGATTATCACACACCAGAAAAGTCTGGATTCCCGCACGGTCACAGTGGTTACAGAAGCCCAGGGTCAATCGGAAGCCTTTTTGGCGTTTCAGGAACGGCTTTCACGCGTAGCGCCCGTAAATCGACCGGTTCTGCTCATCGGAGAGCGTGGAACCGGCAAGGAATTGGCCGCATCGCGTTTGCACTTTCTGTCAAATCGATGGCAGGCCCCGCTGGTGGCCCTCAATTGCGCTGCCCTTTCACCGTCTCTGATTGAATCCGAGTTGTTCGGTTATGAAAAAGGTGCATTTACCGGCGCCTTGCAAAGACGGGTCGGGCGGTTTGAAGCCGCCGATCGCGGGACCTTGTTTTTGGATGAAATCGGAAGTATACCGATGGAAGTCCAGGAGAAAATTCTGAGAGTGGTGGAATACAATATCTTTGAGCGTGTGGGCGGCACCGAGAGCGTTGAAGTGGATGTGCGCATTCTTGCCGCCACCAATGCCGATTTAAAAGATCTGGCCCGCAAGAATCGTTTCAAACAGGATTTGCTGGATAGGCTTTGTTTTGAAGTTCTATTACTGCCGCCGCTCAGAGAGCGGAAGGAAGATATTTATTTGCTGGCCACGCATTTCGCCGGTCGGATGGCGCTGGAACTCGGATGGGACGAAATACCGGCTTTCAGCGCCGATGCCGTCGCAGCGCTTGAGAATCACAGCTGGCCGGGTAACATCCGCGAATTGAAAAATGTTGTTGAGCGGGCCGTTTACCGTTCCGATGCGACCACCATTACCGAGATAGACTTTGACCCCTTTTATTCTCCGTTTGCCGGCACAAAATCTGTCGATGCTGAAAAACCGGCCCCGGATGACCGCGCTGCCGGGACGGACCTGTCTGAATTGCTCCAGGCACCGCTTAAAGAAGCCGTCTGGCAGCTAAAGGTGACCCGCATGCAAACCGCCCTGCAAAAAGCAAAATACAATCAAAAAAAAGCCGCCCGGATTTTGGGCCTGACCTATCATCAATTTCGCGGTCTGTATCGCCGGTATCAGGCCACCCTGTCGAAGACGACTTCCTCTTGATGCAGAGTTTTATGTCAGGTATGAGAAACAGAGGACAGACAACAGAAGAAACCACGTCATGGCCAATAATTCTGCTTATTGATTCGGCTTCTGTCGTCTGTCCTCTGACCTCTGTCTTCTGAACCCTTTTTTGTCATATCTTGCGTCCCAGCACAGCACTCTCATAAATTGCCTCTTTGGCACTGCGGGTTTCAAGGCAATCGCCGATCAGGTGAGTTTCGTAACCGAGGGAGTTGACTTTTTGATAGAGATCATTCTGCGGTCGGTTACCGGTTGCCAGAATGACCTTTTCGGCCTCGATCAACATCTCGCGTTTATCGCCGGTAGACACCACTGCGCCTTTGCTTTCAATTCTGACCAATTGGGTTTCGTTCCATATGCTTACCCGATGCTCTTTGAGCCTGCCGAGCAAAATCTTTTTGGTCATCGATTCAAGGCCGCGTCCGATTTTAGCAAGCATCTCGACCACGCTCACATGACAGTCATTTTCAGCCAGGTACAGGGCCAACTCCAGTCCGGTCGCACCGCCACCGATGACCACCGCTTGTCTAAAAGACGGCGGGGCGCCGTTGAGCACATCTTCGTAGGTCATTACAATGGCGTTATTGATGCCGTCCACCGGCGGAAGCGCCGGTTGCGATCCGGTAGCCAGAACGACCACATCCGGATTGAACTCCTGGATGTCTGTGGCCTGGACCGCATGGTTGAGATGACAGGTCACACCGAATTTTTCAATCTGTTTTTCCTGAAATCGGATCAGGCTGAGCAATTCTTTCTTGTGGCCCGGCACGCTGCCGGAAAGCAATTGTCCGCCCAGAGCGTTTCTTTTTTCGAAAACATGGACCTTGTGGCCGCGCCTGGCTGCCACCCAGGCCACATTCAAACCGCCGGGGCCTCCGCCGACCACCATGACTCTTTTAGGTTTGCTGGCGGGCACAAAAGCCATTTCT
>JASFGN010000270.1:0-5349 GCA_050123735.1 Desulfobacterales bacterium
GCAGCAACAGGTTGCATCTGCCATCAAATGCAATCAGCGGTTAACCGTCGTAACCTGCGATGGTGAAAATCGCACGAACAGTAGCGGCATTCAAAATTTTAAGCCCATCGGCGCCTATGATTTTTCAGACTACCCGGAATCCAAATTGTTTTATCCGCCATTGATGGAAATGCTTGAATTCTGCTACCGGCAGAATTTTACGCGAATCCATGCTGCCACGCCGGGGCCGATCGGATTGGCAGCATTGCTTGTTGCCAGGTTACTAAAGCTTCCGATAAACGGTACCTACCACACCTCACTTCCGCTTTATGCGCAGTTTCTCACCGGGGACGCTATGATGGAAGAGCTGGCCTGGAAATACACCAAATGGTTTTACAGCCAGATGGGCCGGATCTTTGTGCCTTCGCAAAGTGCCTGCCAGGAGCTGGTGGGAAAGGGAATCGCTGCAGAAAAAATACACCTCTTGCCCTACGGTGTGGATATTGAGAGATTTCATCCCCGAAAAAATAATGGCTTCTTAAAGAAGCGCTTTCCGGTTGATGATGGTTTGAAATTGCTCTATGTGGGTCGGGTTTGCAAGGAGAAGAATTTGCACATCCTGTCCCGGGCCTATCAAATGCTATATCAGCAGCGCAAAGATGTGCAGCTGATCGTTGTCGGTGACGGTCCTTATCTGGCTGAAATGAAAGAAAAGCTTGAAGGCACGTCGTGTTTTTTCACCGGCTATTTAAAAGGCGATGATCTGGCCACTGTTTATGCTTCCTGTGATATATTTATCTATCCAAGCACCACGGATTCATTCGGACGGGCTGTTTTAGAAGCTCAGGCTTCCGGATTACCGGTCATTGTAACCGATCGAGGGGGGCCACAGGAAAATATTGTTGCGAGCAAGACAGGGCTTTCCATAAAAGGTGACGATGCCGATAGCATTGTGGACGCCTTGCAATTTTTGATCGCCAATCCAACAACCGCTACGTCGATGAGCCGGGCTGCGCGTCAACATATGGAAGAGCGCTTTTTTGATGGCGCCTTTCAGCATTCCTGGAAAATGTATGCGGCCGCTCCTGATGATTCAAAAATACCCCTGCCCAAAGCCGGATGAATGATACCCAAGCCATTCGTCTGAATGCCAAACCAGACCCTGGGATCCAACTCGCAAACCGCCAGCCCGCCCCGATCATTACCGATTTCTAACCTCAGGGTCATGATTTGCTAACACCATGAAGGTAGGTAAGATCAGAGCCAATGATGGTTGGATGTGCAACCTCATCTCCTATTTTTTCCTTTATGCCGGAATACGTGAATTTGTCAAACGCGAACGCTTTGTATTTGTTGCACTCGAAATCAGCGGTTTTCCCAACGCGCGGAGGATGGCTTGTTGCCATCTTCACTTCACCGGCCCGTTCGGGCAAAGCTTGCACAGCCTCGCCTGGCAGTCGCCCCCCATTCGTCTCCGGAACCACTTCTAAATACAGAAAGGCGTCATAATGGCCAACCAAAAGCATTATGTGATTGATACAAATGTATTGCTCGAGGACCCCGATGCACTCTCGAAACTGCGCAATGGCAATGATAACGAAATATATATCCCCTACCATGTCTTACTCGAGCTCGGTAAATTTAGAAAAAGTCCCAAACTGGGACATATTGTTGCCCGGGTTGTGCAGTATCTAAATGACCACCCGGACCATTATAAAGTATTAAACGCCAGTGGCGTTGCCAGCGCTTACGCCGGCCTGGTGGATAATTTCATCTTAAAAGAAATTCTCAACAGTGGATTGAAAAAGCCCATTCTGGTCACCAATGACAAAATATTTCAGTTACAGGCCGGATTGCAGGGCGTTAAAAGCGAGATCTACAAAGAATCCGTACCGTTTAAATCCGAAGCCGAGTATTTTACCGGTTTTGTTTCTTCAGTTGATGAGATTGTACCCAATTCATTCAAGTGGAACGAGCAGGGAAAACCGGTTTTAATGGCCACCCGGGGCGAAAAGCTGATCGACTATCAGCACAAAATCTGGAATGTGACACCCCGCACAATTTTTCAGAATCTGGCGCTGGAGTTGATGGTTAATCACAATATCCACATTCTCTCCATCCAAAGTGATGCCGGCTATGGAAAAAGCTTTTTGGCATTGGCCGCCGCCCTTTATCAGGTGCTGCAAAAGAAGCACTATGAAAAAATTTATGTTATCAAGCCGATGATTGAAATCGGCCAGAAACTGGGGTACCTGCCGGGAAAAGTCGAAGAAAAAATGGAGCCCTATACCCGATATATTTCAGATCTGATGATCAAGTTGCACCATTTACGCCCGGCCAACAAGATATTCAGTGATGTTGATTGCTATCCGCCCCAGTTCAACCCTCAATATTTTGAAGTGTTACCCCTGGCCTTTATCCGGGGCATGAATATTGAAAATGCAGTGGTCATCATCGATGAGATGCAAAATATGTCAAGGTTCGAATGTCGCGCCCTGCTGTCCAGAATGGGTGACGGTGTCAAATGCATCTGCCTGGGAGATATTCATCAGGTGGACAACCCGTATTTAAATCAGGAAAACAACGGTCTTAACTGGGTGGTTCAAAAATTTAAGGGCAGCAAAATTTATTCTCATCTGGTTTTAAAGGGCGACAGGTCTCGCGGGCCGATCACGGACCTGGTGATTCACAGCGGTTTGTAATTTATACCTCAATCCTACATGAAACTTAATGCGAATTTTTAGATTATATCTGTAAGTCATTTTTAGCAAAAAACAAACTAAAGCCTAATTTTAGCCTAACCCCCCACCGTTAGTATGTTGAGCAATATTAGGCTATGAGAACCTTTGTCGATAGCGTCACGCACTGGGATCGGGTTTTTTTAAATTCCATCTTTAGCCTGAACGGCAAAAGACTGATCTCAGCTGTCATGCCCTGGATTTCCCACAGCGGTAACGGCTATTACTACCCCGCCATACCGCTGATCATCTATTTTTTTGAGCCCCGGATTGCCGGGGCTTTTTTTCTGTGCGCGTTGGTTGCCTTTGCACTTGAGCTTCCGCTGTATAAAATTTTAAAGCAAAAGATCAAACGGGATCGTCCCTGTGAGGTCGTATCCGGCGTGCATCAGCGGATATCTCCCAGTGATCGGTTCAGCTTTCCTTCCGGTCATACCGCCGCTGCCTTTGTCATGGCCACCTTAATCGCTCATTTTTTTCCGAGCTTAATGGTGCCGGTGTCCATCTGGGCGATGCTTGTCGGTGTTTCTCGAATCTATCTTGGCGTCCACTACCCAACCGATATTCTGGCCGGTCTGGTGATCGGAATTTTGTGCGCATTTGCAGGAATTATGATTTTGGGCTGAATGCCGGGAAGGATCGATTCCATGAAAATCTTATACGGCGTACAGGCCACGGGCAACGGCCACATCAGTCGCTCCCGGGAAGTCGTTCACCATCTCAAGGACTTGGGTCACGAAGTTCGGGTCATTTTAACCGGACGTGACCCGTCGCATCTCTGGGATATGGAGACATTTGAGCCCTATGATACCTTTCGGGGTCTCACCTTTATCAGCCGGCGCGGAAAAGTCCGGATCATCGGCACAGCGCTGCGGTTAAATTTAATTCAGTTTTATCGCGACATTTTTGCGTACGATGCTTCCGGATTTGATCTGGTGGTGACCGATTTCGAACCGGTTGCCGCCCGGATTGCCCGTCGCAACAAGCTTCCTTCGATCGGTGTCGGCCATCAGTACGCATTTTTACATGCCATACCGGTTAAAAAGGCAGATCCATTTTCAATGTGGGTGGTTAGAAATTTTGCGCCCACGGACTATGCCGTCGGCCTTCACTGGCATCATTTCGATCAACCTATTTTGCCGCCGATCATTCCGGCGCACCTGCAAAACGATTCACACATACAACCGGACAAGATACTGGTTTATCTGCCCTTTGAAACCATCGCGGATATCGAATCTTTGCTCAAACCGATTGCAGCGAACCGGTTTGTTATTTATTGCAGCGTCCCTGCGGCAAAAGATGACGACAACCTGCACTTGCGACCATTTTCGCGCAACGGTTTTTTAGATGATTTGAGAAATTGCAACGGTGTGATCAGCAATGCAGGATTTGAGCTGCTCAGCGAGGCGTTGTACCTGGGGAAAAAAATTCTGATTAAGCCATTGGGCGGACAAATGGAACAGGCTTCCAACGCGCATGTAATTTCAGAATTGAATCTGGGAATGGTGATGAAAAAATTAGATCAGAATGCGGTTGAACAATTCTTGGAGAAACCGTCTGTCCCACCGGTACGCTATCCCGATGTGGCCCGCATAGTGGCCGAGTGGATCGAAAGCGGCAACTGGGAAGATGTCGAAGGGCTCGCCCGTTCGGCCTGGAAGGATATAAAATTTTCTTAAAAAATTTTATATCGTTATCAGTTAATTGTTATTTGTTATTGGTCAAAGACGATATGATCCCTGCTTCTTCTGTATACGAATAACCAACAACCAATAACGAATAACTATTCTTCAATGCGCACCAACCCCAGCCCGCCGTCGATGGTGATCCGGGCTCCCTCCGGGATCACGCGGGTTGCCCGGCGCACACCCACGACGGCCGGAATACCCAGCTCGCGGGCCACAATGGAGCAATGGTTTAGCAATCCGCCTTCTTCGATGACCATGCCTTTCACCGCACTTAATACGGGTGTCCACCCCGGATCCGTATTTTCAGCAATCAGAATCTCGTCTGAGTTTATGCGGATACGGGTCGGATCGGTTACGATCCGTGCACGCCCGAATGCCGTACCCGGGCTGGTGCCGATGCCCCGCAAGACCTCGCCCTGCATTTGAAACTCATTTTCAGGGCTTCCATCAACATAGAATGTGCTGACATCAAAAGGCTCCAGAAAGCGATGGTGCCGGTCAGCGGCCATCTTTTTAACTGTATTTGCGGAGAGGGTGCCGTTCAGGAACTGCTGAATTTCAGATTTTTTTAAGAACAGGATTTTTTCTTTCAAGCCAATATGGCGGCCCAATGCGAGCAATGACAATCTGATCTGATACAGAACTTTATCCAGTAAAAAGCGCTGCTCCTCGCGCAGGTCTAAAAATTTGCGGGTGAGTCTTATCAGCAGCCCCATCAATAAGGGATACCTGTATTTTGGAGGTGCGGATAAATCGGATTCAGAAGGAAAATCCGTTATTTGCTGTTGATGCGCCCGCTGCTGCGGGATCTCTGCGGGACCATTCTGATGGCGGACCAGGTTTTGAAGAATCCCCAGAACTTCTTCAGGAGCTTCTGCCCAGCGTTTGACGTATAGCGTTCGATGGCGCGAGCGGCAACCGTATTGGACCAAAAACGCGTGGAC
>JASFGN010000271.1:0-5347 GCA_050123735.1 Desulfobacterales bacterium
AAATTACACGTATTTTACGTGTAACACGCTTTTTACGTGTTGTCAACCGGTAAACTAAAATGGGGGCTTTCATAAACCGTAAAGGCGGGATCAAATCTTGAATTGTGAATTCAAGATTTGATCCCCTCAAAGAGGGATAAAAAAAGGAGGGCTTCTTAAGTGAAGGCCCTCCCAAAAATTAAGTTGAGGTAAGATTAACTACGGGTTTCTTCTTTGACCGAAACCGCAATTTTAAACAGCGCGGTCAGCACTAAAAAACCCATGGCCCACACCCCCAGTGCAATTCCGATTTCGGACAATGTGGGAATATACTCATTGACCTCGTGTAACGGCGAGGGCGTGAAACCACCGGCGATCATGCCCAACCCTTTGTCGATCCAGGTTCCCAGGAAGATGACTGCACAGGCCACCGCCAGCACGCCTTCGTTTTTGCGCGTGATGGGATTTACGGTCAGAATGATGCCGATCACCATCAATATCATCGAGGCCCACATCCAGGGCACATAGGCCCCGTGGCCGTGCAGGCCGACAAACAGGTATTTGATGTGATCCATGTGCTCGGGAATCTGGCTGTAAAAGACCACAAAGACTTCACACAGGAAAAAGAACACATTGACGCAAATGGCATAGGCCACGATCTTCGCCAGGGATTGAATCTGTTCCCGGCCCGGATCGAAATTGCTCACCCGTCGGATGATCAGGCACATCAAAATCAGCAGCGCCGGTCCGGACGCGAAGGCCGAGGACAGAAAGCGCGGCGCCAGAATGGCGGTCATCCAGAAGCCCCTGCCCGGCAGGCCGGCGTAAAGGTAAGCGGTTACCGTGTGGATACTGATGGCCCAGGGGATGGACAGATAGATTAACGGTTTTAGCCATGGCTGATAATGCACCCCGTTACGCTCGGCTTCCAGCACGTTCCAGCCGATGACGATGTTTAAAAACAGGTAACCGTTGAGAACGATGGCATCCCAGAACAGCACGGAGTTGGGGGTCGGGTAAAGCAAGACATTAAACGCCCGCATGGGCTGGCCCAAATCGATGAGGATAAAGGTCAAACACATCAGGACCGAAGCAATGGCCAAAAATTCTCCTAAAATGGTGACCTTGCCGAATGCCTTGTAATCATGCAGATAATAGGGCAGCACCACCATCACCCCCCCGGCGGCCACACCCACCAGAAAGGTAAAATTGGCGATATAAAACCCCCAGGACGCATCCCGGCTCAGGCCGGTAATCCCCAACCCGAAATCAAGCTGTCTGAGGTACAACAGAAAGCCGATGCCGACAATAATCAGCAAGAAGGTCATCCAGCCATAGTATTTTTTGCCGCCTTTTAGCGCTAATTCAAGCATTATTCACCTCACACGATGTAATAGACGCTGGGCTCGGTGCCCAGGGTCTGTTTGCGACGAATGGTAAAATGGGTTTTGATCAGCTCGCGGACCTCTGATTTGGGGTCGTACAGATCTCCAAAAGCCAATGCGCCGTTGGAGACCTCCACACAGGCCGGTATCTGGCCGACCGCCAGCCGTTCGGCGCAAAAATTACATTTTTCGACCACGCCTTTCATGCGGGTCGGAAATTGTTTGTTGGTTTCCCGGATAAAAGGTCGCGGATCCCGGTAGTTGAAGCTTCTGGCGCCGAACGGGCAGGCCGCCATGCAAAAGCGGCATCCGATGCAGCGATGAAAATCCATGAACACGATCCCGTCGGTCTCACGTTTCCAGGTGGCCTTGGTGGGGCAGGCCCGCACGCAGGGCGGATTCTCGCAATGGTTACACAGCACCAGAAAGGGACGATGCTCGACCTCCTCGGACAGAAACTGGGCGGCCTTGCCCGGAAAGGCATTGTGAAAATGCGTGCCCCAGATCCATTTGATTTCATGATTTTTGTTCTGCAACTCGGGGACATTGTGAATCTTGTGGCAGGCCTCAATCAAAGGCTCCAGATCCGCTTCGGATTCCAATTTACGGGTATCGATGACCATGGCCCACTGCCTGGCCTTAAGCACCTTGTCCCCTTCTTTAATGATGACTTCAGCCCCGGATGCCTGCTGCTCTTTGGCGAAGGCATTTAAAACCGGCTTGGTGGTTGCCGCCAGAGCAGAAATTCCCAGTAGTTGTAAAACGCGCCTTCTGCTGCTATCCATTAGGTTTTCTCCTTCGGGTTTTCGATATGGCAACTCCAGCAATAGGGCCTGACCGAAGCATAATCATGACAGCGGTCACAAAATTCAGCTTTATTGGAGTGACAGTCCAAACAGGTGTTGCTCAGGCTCATGTTAAATTCTTTGCCTTCGGGATTGACATAGATCCGTTTGCTTTCGCGCACCACTGAATCGCGCCAGACATCCAGCAGGTGCATGTGCTCGGCTTGCATATACTCGGTTGACCGCACACATTTTTGAGCGGCTTTGGCTTTGGGCGTCAATTCCACCTCCGGCGCCGGGGCGGCCTTGCCCCGCATGTACCAGAAGGGAAATAAAACGATCAGCAAAAATATGACAACTCCGGTCACAATCAGTGCTTTACTTTTCATCAGCTTGTTCCTCCGAATCAACGTCTGATTCTTCTTCGGCCTCTTCGACCACCTCGCGACCGGGAATGTCCTCGCCCCGCAGGTCGGTGGTGCGTTCGTTTTCGCCGGGCATTATCAGGGCATTGGCCACCATTTCATGCAACCCGGTAACGTCCACTTCCGGCACCCAGTACTCCATCAGGGTCGGCAGGGCGGCCCGGTCGATGGCACAGATACAGGCCAGCATGTTGACACCGTGTTTTTCGTGAACGTGCTTGACCGCATTGGCACGGGGCAAACCGCCGCTCAATCGCAACTCCATATCCTCACCGGCATTTAGACCCGCGCCGCTGCCGCAACAGAAGGTATTTTCCCGGATCGTATTGGCCGGCATTTCGTAAAAATGGTTGCACACGTTTTGAATGACATAGCGGGGCTCCTCAAATATCCCCATGCCCCGGGACGGATTGCAGGAATCATGGAAGGTGACCTTTAGATGGTCGTTGCGTCTGGGATCCAGTTCGAGCTTGCCGTGTTTGATCAAATCGGCGGTAAACTCGGCAATATGCACCATCTTGTTGGACCTGGCATTCTCGAATACGGTACCGGTAATCGGTGAGACCGGTACTTCCAGAAAATCAGTCGGCCCGTTCATGGTGTCCATGTACTGGTTGATCACGCGCCACATATGACCGCATTCTCCGCCCAGGATCCACTTGACCCCCAGGCGTTTGGCTTCGGCGTACATTTTGGAGTTGAGCCGTTTCATGGTCTCGTGGGAGGTAAAAAATCCGAAATTGCCGCCTTCCGAGCCATAGGTGCTCCAGGTCACATCGAGCCCGTATTTTTCCTTGAGATAATGAAACAGCATCAAATACCCCATGGCGGTGTAGGTGCCCGGATCGGCAAACACATCTCCCGAGGGGGTAATAAACAGGATGTCCGCGCCCTTTTTGTTGATGTTGTATTCCACCGGCACGCCGGTGATCTCCTCGATGTCTTCCACAAAAAAGTCGAGCATGTCTTTGAAGGCATGCGGCTGGATGCCCAGATGGTTGCCGGTGCGGTAACAGTTGGCCACCGGCGTGGCGATCCAGTCGATGTTGAGTCCCAGCAGGTTCAACAGCTCCCGGCCCATGATGGTGATCTCGGCGGTATCGATGCCATAAGGGCAAAACACCGAGCAGCGTCGGCATTCGGAGCATTGAAACAGGTAGTACCACCATTCCTTGAGCACATCGAGACTCATGGGACGCGCCCCGTTTATTTTGCCCAGAATTTTGCCCATGCGGGTAAAATCGTTACGGTATACGGATCGCAACAGCTCGGCCCTTAAGACCGGCATGTTTTTGGGATCACCGGTCCCGATAAAATAATGGCACTTGTCGGCGCAGGCCCCGCACCGCACACAGATATCCATAAATACCTTAAACGACCGGAATCTCTCCAACCGCTCCTTGAAACCTTCATGGATGATTTCCTGCCAGTTTTCGGGCAGCTGCCAGTCATCGTCCAGCGGGTTCCATTGTCTGGCATAGGGAAGACCGACATATTCGACACTTTTGGGATTGGCGGCATAACAGTACATGCCCTTGCGGATATTGACCGGAACGTCCATCCAGTCCGTTTTTGGCGGACGGTGATCGATCTGGATAAGCTCTTCCGGTCTGGGTGTTTCGTCTGCCATAGTTTACTCCTTTTCCTCTGCTTGCTCCGGCTCAGAAGCCGCTTCTTCGGCCGCTGCGGGTTCCGGCATTTTTTCAACCGGCAATCCGACCTCAACCATCTTATCTCTGAATTCGTCCTCGTATTCTTCATAGGTATGCACCGGCACCGGATAATTCCAGGGATTCACGTGCCGGCGGGCGCGGGTGTCGGTGGGCATATTGCGCGTCGGGCTCAAGAATACCCCACCCAGGTGCATCAATTTGCTGAACGGGAAATAGGCGATCAAAATGCTGACCAAAAAGACATGCACAAAAAATATGGGGCTGACGCCTTCCGGAATGGTGGGTCGAAAGGTAACCAGTCCCAGGGTCAGCTCCTTGGCGGCGGTCACATCGATTTTGGCAAAATAGCGCATCAGGATACCGCTGAGCGCGATCCCGAAAATTAAAAACAGCGGAAAATAATCCGATGCAATCGAAATGTATTTGACCTGGCGCACAAACAGCCGCCTGAAAAACAGATAGGTGACAGCGGCCAGCAGCACAAAACCCGACATATAAACGCCGGGCACGCCGAATTTAAAAAACGGATAAATAATCTCGACCCGGAAAAAGCTGTCGACATTTTCAACCAGTTGCACGAAAAACGGCACCGGCTCGGTAAAAAAGCGCAGGTGGCGGATAAGGACCACCAGAAAGGCATAATGGAAGGCCAGCGCGCCGACCCACAGGAAAATTTCCAGCTGATAGGACAAACGGCCGCCCTGGCTTAGCTTCATGCGGGTGTTTCGGAACAAAGAACGAAAGGTTAATATTTCCAATGCCATCCGCACGACGATCTGCCACCCCTTTACCGGGTTGTCAAACTTGGAATGCTTGATCCAGGGCAATGATTTTTGCTGACCGCCCGTGGTGGGGATGGCAAAGGGCACCGGTGATCGCGACCAGTTGATCACACGATAGGCAAACCCCAGCGCAAATGTGAGAATCGCCAGATAGGGGACAATCACGCCAAACAGATATTGCAGCCCTGTCATCTGGGCGCCCAGATAGGAAATCAAGAATAGGATGATAACGGCAATCAACGGAACGATGTACCTTAAATTCATTGAAGAGCACCTCTTTGTAAGGCCACTGGCTACCGGCACCGCCGGCACAACCGC
>JASFGN010000272.1:0-5338 GCA_050123735.1 Desulfobacterales bacterium
GCAAGAGTCGCGAATATGAAGACGGCGAGCGCATCATAAAAGAAGGGGATCGGGATCCCTGGCTGTATTTTCTTCTTTCCGGCAAAATAAAGATCACCAAGGAACAGATGGAAATTGGTACCATTGATAAAAAAGGTGAAATTTTTGGCGAAATGCGCATTATCGACAGCATGAGCCGTTCTGCTTCCGTATTTGCCGTCGGCCAAACCATCTGTCTGGCGGTGGACACATCCGCCAAGAAAAGAATGTCGCTGAGCAGCAGCGAGGACGAAAAATTGGACTTTCTGCTGTTACTTTACCGCATTTTTGCAGAATTTATGTCCATCCGTTTACGGGCCACAAATGAAGAGCTGATTATGGCCAAAAAGAAAGTTAAACGATTGATCGGGCAATTATGACCGTTAGAAAAACCGTTGCTTTTTCTAAAAATTCCGCCAATCTTTTTTTTCATATTCTTACTGAATGCAACCTTAACTGCCGGCATTGCTATATCAACCCCGCACAACACGGCAAAGGCCGTGTGCCCTTGAATACCATTAAAGCCTGGCTGGATGTGTTTTCCGATAACAGCGCCGCCACCAATCTGATCTTTTTAGGGGGCGAGCCGACCCTGCATCCGAATCTGGCCGAGGCCGTCAAATATGCGCGCGGCCGGGGTTTCAATTCCATTACCATCGATACCAATGGATTTCTGTTTCATGATATCCTCGACAAGGTGGGTCCGGAGGAAGTTGATTTTTTCAGCTTCAGTCTGGATGGCGCCACCCGTAAAACCAACGATGCCCTTCGCGGGCAAGGGTCCTATGACGCCTGCATCAACGGCATTCGCAAAACCGTTTCTGCCGGTTTCGCTACCAGCCTGATTTATACGGTCAGCCGGGCCAATCTAGATGAATTGGAACTCATGCCGGCGCTTTTAAGCGATCTGGGAATTAACCGCTTTTTTATTCAGGTCATCGGTTTGCGCGGCAAAGCGAGCGAACCCGTTGCAGGAGGCGCTTTACAGGTTTCGCGGTCCGAATGGCTGCAAATGATCCCCCCGCTGGCTCAAAAAATTGCCGCCCGGGGAATAACCGTCAGCTATCCCAAAGTGTATCTGGAGCCTGCAGAAACTTTTGAATGCGCCGGCCGCGTGGCCCGGAACTATTTCATCTTTCCCAACGGCCGGGTTTATCAATGCCCGCTGTGTGAAGATCTTCCCATTCACAGCCTGGAATTAAAAGACAATCAGCTGATCCCCACCGCCAGGCTCAACGAGAGTGATTTGTTTGAACTGAATATTCCGGAGGGCTGCGTGATGAACAAACTGATTCAGCCCGGCAATATCAGCTATACGGTTGCCGGCGTACCGGACTATAAAATTGGGTGCTGTCTGCTCAAGGAGGAGGTACTACCCGAATTCGAGGCCGAATAGCTGTAAATGACGTCTTATATTGTTGTTGCGAAATAGG
The DNA here is from genome assembly GCA_050123735.1 of Desulfobacterales bacterium. Lineage (GTDB taxonomy): Bacteria > Desulfobacterota > Desulfobacteria > Desulfobacterales > JAHEIW01 > JAHEIW01. The sequence continues at coordinate 1,452 of JASFGN010000272.1, forward strand.
TAAATTCAGCTGGAGTAATGGAGCATTGGAGTGGTGGAGTGTTGGTTCCTGAAACTTTTCATTACTCCATTACTCCACTACTCAATTACGCCAACGGAAGACCATGCCCACCATTCGCCAGAAGATCATATCCCTTTTACGTGAATCGGAAATGAGTGCCCGGGAAATTTCCGGGGAAATCGGGATAGCAGAAAAGGAAGTGACCGAGCACCTGGCTCACATTTCCCGGTCGGTTTCATCTCAGGGCAAGAAAATCATCATCACACCGGCAACATGTCTGGTATGCGGCTATGAATTTGAAAATCGTAAACGGTTTACCCGTCCGGGTCGCTGTCCAAAGTGCAAAAAATCCCATCTTCAAAGCCCGCGGTTCCGCATCTGCTAAATCGGCCGGAAATGCCACCCGGCTGCAATATAGCCATATTCAATCAGGTTGGCGGCTCGTATGAAAGGTCAGCTGTTCCGACTTATCCATGAAATCGATGACTTCACTTCCAAGCCTGTGGTAAATATGTCAGTGAGCTTTGGCCAAATTGCACCTGACTTGACAGCGGCCTGTATAGATGGTACCAATTTAGGTAACAGTTCGGACTGGGGGAAAAACGAGGCGTAGCCACTTCATCCCCCGCACAACCGCGACTGCTGATGTTGATTGTTTCCGTATCCCGTGGCTCGCCCTCATACAGAAGGAGGAGCTATGGGTATTTTTGGAAAGATGTTTAGTGACAAGCACGATTATCCTTCACTTGATTCATCAGCCCCGGCTGCCAAGCAATTAGAATCCGTACGTTCCCCACTTGAAAAACTGGCAGATGAAATCAAAGATCCGATCGAAGTGGTGCCAGCAGAAGAATCTGTTTACATTTTCGTCGGCAAGCCTCCGAAGAAATTTGGAATCATGTGGATCGAGGAGGGCGATAAAATTGTCAACTTCAAATCGCTAGTCGATGAGAAGGGGCTTTCTCCGACCCGCCTCAATCACTTGAGCGAAGAACTCAAGAAGGCCTATATAGCGCACCAGGACAGACCTCGATTCGTCACCAGAGTCAGTGAGCGGGACGTCGTTGTAATCCCCTCGACGTCGTTATTGAACAATGTGAAAGCTGTTGTAGAACAAACTGTCGGTTAGATCTGACGGTTGGGTCGCACATAATGGAAGGGGCGGCCGACAGATATAGCGATTGTCAAAAAAACGTTTCGTTTGCGGAAGGTTTTTTTGCTACAACCGCTTATACCGCCATCCTTTTATTCGGATTGATTCGGAACGTATTTATGACAAGCGGTATAATATCCAGACGCATGCACGGGGTGGACAAACCGCATTCATATCATATCGCCAATCGACATCGAATTGAGACCGCGGCGTGAGCTCGGTCGAACGTTCAGCCCGAAAGCCGCTCCTGGCATTCTGCTTGCTGACACCTGCCCGTGTTCCGCAGCCTTGTCGGCGATGGAGGGAAAGCCATTACTTTTGCAGCCATTGACCGCCGGCATCCTGCACCCATTCGCCCGGTTCTGCCCTTTGGGCAATTTGCAGGGCACGTCGCTTGCCCACCAGCTCCGCTGTGGTGCCTTGCTGTTTGGCGATCGTCTGGTATACGGTTTGGCGGTCCTTATTTTCGGCCGCCACCACATCGGCACTCACTTTTTTGTCGCCTACAAATTGCAGAAAACCCGCATTGTCCTCGCCCACGATACCCTGCAACTTTAGCTCCTTGATAACCGGCAGGCGACTTTTCATTCGGGCTTTGATATCATCTGCGAATGCCGCCACGCCCAGCACAAAAAATCCAATCAGTAATACGGCCAACATTTTTGCTGATGTTCGCTGTTTCATACGAAGGCTCTCCTTGGTTTTATCAATCAGCCGCTGCTGTTTTAACGGGTTTCCCCCGCAACCATCGGGGCACTGCGTGCCCCTGTCTTTTTCCGCGGTAAAATCCAAGCCACCCGCTGTGCAGGTGGTCGTTGACTCACCGGCTTTACGATCGCCTGTTATTTGAGCTGATCTTCAGCCGCATCAATATCGCCAAAATAATCATCCAGGGCACGATCGACCTTTACATTGACGTCGATGGTGATGTGAATCGGTTTGACCTCAACAGGCGCCACTTCGACTTTGTGCTGGGTACAGCCGGCAACGGTCAAGATCAATACGGCAGCAAGTATGCGCAATACGGATTTTATCATTTTATGGCTCCCTGCTTTTTTGGATCAATTGTATGAGCTCCTGGTATTGCATAATTTTATTCAGCGGCAGTCTGAAATTGACATCCAGTCGAATGCCCTGAAAGGTCGAGCCCTGAACGCCGGCTTCAACCTTGGCAAATCCCCCTATGTCTTTTTGGTAAACGAACGGCAAGGATTGAGACGGCTTTCCATCCAGCTGCATGTTTAACAGTAAATCTTCACCCTCGGTTGTCAGATTGAGTTTGGCCCAGGTGTAATCATAATCTTCCAGGGCCTTTCTGGCAAGCTCCATTTGAACATACTGCGGTGCGTCCTTTGGAATTCCGGCTGTCAGGATCTCAGTGTCTTTCATGCGAATCTTGCCGGGTTGACCGGGCGTCGTATACAGAAACCCGTCTTTAAAGCTTAACTGCCCGTTTTTAATTTGAATGGGGATTCGGCCGTTTAACTGCCCTTCAGCTTCCACACTGGCCGCCCCGAATTGTTGCATCACCCTGGCCAGATTTAATCGGTCGCAATATAGGATCAGCTGGTAATCGTTGATTCCGGGTTTAAACCGAATTGCCGGTGCGTCCACATTTCCATCGCACCACATAAAATGGCTCTTTTCGATCAGAAACGACTGGGCCGATTCGATCTGAAAATCGATTTCGGCGTTATCGATATTCATTTCACCCAAAGACGCGCGGTCGAATTTGAGCTTCTGACCGGGAGCACTGCGGAATTTTGCCAGATCCTGAATCAACAGCTCAGTCTGAATTCCGGTAACTGCAATTTTATTTTTCTGGTGGCGCAAGACGCCGTTTTGTATACCTGTTCGAGCGACGGCCTGCAATCCGTTTTTTCCGAAGACGATATCACCCTGTTCCCAGAGCTTGCCGCTAAAGCTAAAGCCCTGTGCGGCCGGGAAAAATTTTCCCAGATCGATTTCCGGTGCTGTTAGCGGATAAGAGATCGTGAAGCCGGCCCGAGTTTGATGTCCGTCAGCATGCTTAAAATCGGAGGTGCCTGTAAATTGAATCGCCAGCGCCGGCAAGATCGGATTTTTCATTTTGCCGCTGAAGGCCAGACCGGAGGCCGTTTGCTGAACGTCTGCCTGTACCGATCCAAGGTCCAGTTGATTGAAGCGTATGTTTTTTATTGAAATCACCCCTCTTTGGCCTGAATGGGCAGCCGGAAATTGAAACGGGATGCTGCCCTGCGCTCCCTGGAGCGCAATGTTTGCCGGGTTTGCCTCAAAGCGGGTATCGGCAAATTTCAACCGCCCGGCAATGCTGTGTTTGCCCTGTTGGTTGCGCACCAGCCGCCCGCCTGCAGACAGACGCTTTGGCCGAATGGTGGCCGATGCGGCTTTTACTACAGAGCCGGACAAATCGATATTAAAATCTGACACCCCGCCGTGGGTCGTATCGGCATTGAAATTTGTTGCGCCTTCTAAGACGAACCGGGGAGAGAAAATGTTTACCCCCTCAGCGGCGACACGCACAGCGGCAGCCTGCAGCGTGTAGGTCGTATCGAAAAGTCCTCCGACACCTCGAGCGCTGAAGTCAAAAGAGGGCCTGTCAGCGGAAATGCGGTATGGGTGATATTCAAATGCCATTTGTTTTTGTACAGGGGTTTCGCGGTCTGCGCTGACCAACTCAAAGCGCCACTGGTGATCTCTGGCCAGATGGCCGGAAAATTTTAGCGGCAAACTG
>JASFGN010000273.1:0-5289 GCA_050123735.1 Desulfobacterales bacterium
TGAATCCGGAAGAGACATTCGGTATTATCGATGAAGATGATCGCAAAACATTAATCGAAGAAGCGGTCAGAAGGGTCAGGGATTTCGGGATTGAGGTCTCCTTAAAGCCGCAACAATTGCGCGACCGAATTATTGCGGCCAAACAGCAGATACAGGGTCCGCAAGACATTTCACCGGAGCAACATCTCAGCGTCGATGACCGCGCACTGGCCGAAGTATATCATAGCTATCAGAACCTGTTATCCATTCAAGGGCTTTACGATTACGAAGATCTGATTTTTCAAGTGGTCCGGCTGCTGGAAAGCGATCCAAAGATATGCAAAACATACCGGCGTCAATTCGAGTATATTTTTGTCGATGAATATCAGGACTTAAATCACGGCCAGTATCGCATCATAAGGGCGCTGGTTCCCCCTGAAGGCACCAAACAAAATTTATGCGCCATCGGTGACCCGGACCAATCCATATACGGGTTCAGAGGATCGGACGTTCGATATTTTACCCGTTTCGTGGATGATTATCCCAACACAGCCATTATTGAATTAACGCGTAATTATCGATCGACGGAAACCATTCTGGATGCATCCTATCAAATCATTCAGGATCACCGCTTGCATTCCGGTAACGCCCGGACCTACTCCGTGATCAAGGGTGTTAAAACCATCAACATCCTCGAGCTGGCCAGCGGCAAAGCTGAAGCCCGGGCCATTGCCGGGGCTATCGGTCAGTTGGTCGGCGGTTCCGGTTTTCATTCCATCGACACCGGTCAGGTGCCAGATGCCAATCTTGTTTCCGCCCGCAGTTACGCTGATTTTGCCGTTCTGGTTCGCACCCACTACCAACTCAAGATTATCGCCGAAGTGTTTTTGCAAGAGGGTGTGCCCTTCCAGGTTGCCACCCGTAAAAATTGGCTTGAGCGCTGGGGCCTGGCCGAGCTGATTTCACTGTTAAGTATTGTGGAAGGATACGGCAGTGATCTGGATTTAATGAATTGCCTGTCGCTGTATGCAGTCGGGCTGAGCAAGAAGGCCACCGATCTGTTCAAATCCTGGTGCTATTCAAAGAAATTCTCCCGGCAAAAAGGTTTGGACAATGCCAGACGTTTTCCGGTTCCAGGCCTGAACCGTGCTCAACAGCAAAAACTCGTCGCTTTTGGCGAAACGCTGGTCGGCATCAAGAAAGAGACGATGGGGATGCGCATTGCCGAAAAATTGCAGCATCTGTCCCGAATCCCGCAGCTCGCTGCAACGATGGGCACCGCCCGACAATCCCGGGAGGCATTTGACAACCTTTTAACCCTGGCCGCAGATTACGATAAAGACACGGCCGAATTTTTAGCGACAGCATCGCTGCACACGGATACCGATGTTTACGTGTCGCGCGCGGAAAAGGTAGCGTTGATGACCATGCATGCGGCCAAAGGTCTGGAATTTCCGGTGGTGTTTATCGCCGGGTGTGAAGAGGATTTGATTCCTTTAAACCAGCGGGGTAGCAGGCAGGCCGATCCGGCCGAAGAACGCCGGCTGTTCTATGTGGCCATGACCCGGGCCATGCAGCAATTATATCTGACCCGGGCTAAAAAACGCAGCATCTATGGAAAAGTGTTAACCCGCCGGCCCTCGCCATTTCTGGCCGATATTGAAAGCCGTATCAAAAAGGATGAAACCCCGCAGAAGAAATCTCCGCAGAAGAAAGTGAAGGGGCAGCATCAGCTCAAACTCTTCTAGTCGCTATTTTTAAAATAGCTTCACGAATTATTTCTATAAAAAAACTAAAACGGTTACTCAACAAAAACGAGCTGACCCACGCAGCCATCCGGAAATGAGGGAAACGCTTAAGTTTTTTGGCATTTTTGTCGATATTTTTGCTGGGGAAGATGACCGGGCGGGCATTCGTTTCAGGCCTGGGGTCTGCTGATTTTAGCCCCCGGAAGACACAGAGGGTATTTTATAACAAATTGATATAATTATATAATATTTACAACCCCTTGAATTTCAGAAAAAAGTATTGTAAAATTTATTACAGAAACAGTGCGCGTGCGCCAGGGGGACTGCAGATAAAGCAGGGCGCGAATTCGACTCGAATGGGTTCTTGAGGTTCTATGGGCGGACGCAGAATCAATTTATACCTTATCGGGATCTGGGCTACACTTCTGCTATTAAATACACCGGCAACATCGGTCCATGCGGATATTTACCGCTACATCGATGAAAACGGGGTGATGCATTTTACCAATACCCCGACCTCCAATGCCCACGAATACAAACTTTATCTAAAAGAAAAAACAAGCCTTTCGAGGAAGTTCTATGCTACCGACAAATATGATCGGTTCATTTCGGATGCATCCGCACAAACCGGGGTCGACTCGCGTCTGTTAAAAGCCATGATTAAAGCCGAATCGGACTTTAATCCGCGGGCCGTGTCCAAAAAGGGCGCCATGGGCCTGATGCAGATCATGCCGGAGAACTTTAAGATGCTGAATCTGCAAAATCCATTTGATCCCCGGCAAAATATCCGGGCCGGCGCACGCTATTTTCAACAACTCTACGAGCGTTTTAACGGCAAACTGGCTCTATCGCTGGCGGCCTATAATGCCGGGCCTTCCGCCGTCGACCGCTATAAAAGAATCCCGCCCTATAAAGAAACCGAAGAGTATGTTCAACGGGTCCTCAGGTATTATCGAACATTTAAGCAACTTTGATCCATCGACGCTTCCTTAATTTCAAATATTGACATCTTTGCGCAGGCCAACGCTTGCCGCTTTCATTGAAGGTCTGTTTTTCTTTTATGCAAGCGGTCGATGAGCATTTGGCCCACGCGGGCATTATCCAGAATTCCGCTGAAGGGAAACCGTTCCAGATGTAGGATGCCCGCGGTGATTTTAGCGGCGGAGATGTGGGCCACCCCCATGCCGTCGCCGATAAACAAAATAATGTTTTGGGGATAATCTTCATCACCACCACAACCCAACAGCAGCAAAGCATAAAGAAGGCATCCGCCCAAAAGGCAATATATTTTTGTCTTATTACAAAAAGAGTCCATTTTACATAAACCTGAATGGTTAAATTGGATGGCTGCCTATTTTATGCCGCTTGCCATTATAATGTTTCGAAAGCGGATGATGAAGCGTGCGCGTGGCCAGCACGGTGCCATCGGGGGCCACAACGTCCCATTTATTGGCATAGTGTTCCCACCCTTTGTCGTCGTGGTGCACGGTCACCGAAAATTGGAAAGCATTTGCTCCTGCGGGCTTTACGTCGACCTTTAGCACATCCGCTTCACCCGCATAAAGGACATTGATGACCGGTATTGATAATAAGATCATTGCAGCAAAAATTTTCATAGTTGCTCACTCATACGATGGCAAAACAAGATCTTTAACCCAAAATTTTTGAATACTTGAGCTATCTCCAAAATAATAGATCACGTTATCCCGGGAAACAAAGCCCTTGGCCTTTAGATGCATTTTGGAGATAGGTTCTAAATGCCCCAACCACCGGAGACGGGAACTGTCGTTGCGGTCATAAAGGATGCTTCGTCCGAGGCCAGAAAGGCGACCACATTGGCAATTTCTTCGGGCTCGCCCATGCGGCCTAAAGGTGTCTGATCAACAATGGGCTGCTTGTACCTGGCGGCCATAAATTTTTCAATGGTGGGTGTGCGGGTCAGACCCGGCAGGATTGCATTGACGGTGACGCCATCCGGGCCGGCTTCCTTGGCCACCGATTTGGTCAGCCCGATCACGCCTGCCTTTGCGGTCGAGTAGGCCACTTCGGCTTTGGGCCCGGTCAGCGCGTAAATTGAAGAGACATTGACCACCCGACCCCAGCCGGCGGTGCGCATATCCGGCAGCAGCAGCTGTATCAGCACAAACGGAACGACCAGATGGATCCCGAGGACATCCAAGAAATCGTCGCTGCTGATTTTGGCCGTGGTTCCGGGTCGGTCATAGCCGGCATTGTTTACCAGAATATCGATGCGCCCTTCCTGCTTTGCTTCCTCGACGGCCTTTTGAAGCGCTTGAATGTCTGTCAGATCCAACGTCCGGGTGAAGGCCTTTCTGCCGATTGCCTTGATTTTTTTGGCTGTGGCAGAAAGGGTTTTGGAATTTTTGTCCAATAAGACCACATCCGCTCCCCTTAAGGCCAAAACCTCCGCGCAGGCCCGGCCGATTCCCTGCCCCGCCCCGGTTATCAATGCCCGATGTCCGCTAAGATTCGTCACGCTTGTCTCCTTCAATACGTCGAAAGGGGGGTTTTTCCAGGCGCACCCACTTTATGGTTGCCCGGCGAATCAGCTCCTGCCAGAGCGCCTTGGGATCGAGGGCAAAAACACTGTCTGCATCGGCTTTTATGACATGCCAGTCGCCCCGGGTGCGTTCAAAGTCAAGTTGATTGGGCGCCCAGCCGGCATAACCTGCATACAGGCGAAACTGCTGATCCGCGGCGGCCTCTTTGATGAGGCCCTCCAGAACCTTCCAGCTTGCACTCATATAGACATTATCGATGACCGGCTTCGATGCCGCCGGGGCCTTGCTTGATCGAATCAGCATCAGCATCTGATTGACGGCCACCGGGCCACCGACATAGACAGTATCCTTGCGCTCTTTGAGCGCCTCTACGTCAGGAAACACGGTCGACAGCTTAACGTTTGATGGACGATTGACCACCAGGCCCATGGCCCCGTCCGGCCCGTATTCGATCAACAGCACCACTGTCTCGCTAAAATTAGGATCGTCTAGCCGGCGGCTGGCCACCAAAAATTTTCCTTTAGCCAGCTCTTCACGATAGCCCGGCACACCGTTGCCTTCCTTAGGAATCGCTGCCTCAAATAGCCTATCATCCGGTCTGCGGCAATCAGCTCCCGCGCTTAAGTCCGGGTTCCCCAATGGCCATGCGTTCAATACCAGCAACATTGTCAACCAGAGGCAAATGGAGCGCCTATGCGAGCGCCTGTATGGGAGGGTGTGCGTCGTCATGACCACCACCTTTCGGTGAATATTTTTGATATTTATCCACAAATTATTTACGGAGTCAAGAATACAACACCTCATTGCGCTTTGGCGTGCACGAGTTTCAATCCAATTTCTGCCAGCCGATCATGAGGGGTGTACTTGCTAAAACCGCTGCCTTTAAAGGTCTCCAACCGGGCTTTGTATACCCGCCAGCGGCCGTCTGTTTTGAGCATCTCCAGATTAAGCTGGTACAAATCGGCGTTGTTGCCCACCGTTTCGATCCAGCCCTTTGGATTGTCATAGAGGTTTTTTAGATCGGGAATAACGCGATCCTT
>JASFGN010000274.1:0-5283 GCA_050123735.1 Desulfobacterales bacterium
CTTGCTGATTGCGGATACCTCACTGCTTTTAACATATATGGCAAAGTCCGGACAAAGCAAGGTGCACAGACCACAGTCTGAGCAAGCTTCGCCATCGACGACTTCGGGCGGATGATATCCTTTGGAATTGGTTTGTTTTGACATCACCAAAACAGCGCGCGGGCAAAATTCAACGCAAAAACCGCAGCCTTTGCATCGCTCTTCAATAATATGGATAATACCATGGGGAATCTGAATTTGATCCTGGTCCAACGGTTGGCGCCAAAATTTCATGATTGCTCCTGAAATTTTGTTGTAAGCGTCTGAGGGTTTGCTGGCAACGCCGTTTTGCCCTATCGGGCAGGGGGTCTGGATTGGATATCGATACGGAGGCGATTGCTCAGATGATTTTATACCACAATTGAGTTTAAATGTCATGGCTGAATAAAATTTTGGCAGCAACGGCATCCTGCTTTGACAACAACAGGTCATTTTTAATATGCTTAAGGAGCTGGCCGGATACACACCCTGCCGATTGAATTCATCAAGCAGGTGCTTGCCCGCAGATCTACGCAAACCGGAGGGAAACGTCATATTGAAAAAAATTCTGTTACCAACAGCCGCCATCTTTGGGCTGATCGTTGCCGGCATAGCGGCTTTTTTGTTGCATTTACAGCATTATGCGCAAACACCGACCAATCCAAAAGCCGTCGATGCGATCATCTCCATACCCGCCGGTCAATCATTCAGCCAGACGACCGCAGCACTTGCCAGAGCCGGTATCATTCATCATCCCTATAAATTCAAGCTCGTTGCCCGTCTGAAGGGGTATGACAAACGGCTCCAGGCCGGCGAATATACGCTGTCGGCAACCCTGTCTCCCATCCAGATTCTACAGAAAATGGTCAACGGGGATGTCAGACTATACCGGCTAACGGTCCCGGAGGGACTCAATATCTACCAGATTGCCGAACTGGTGGAAGAAACCGGTTTGGCCTCCAGCAGCGACTTTATCGCAGCGGCCACCAGCACCGAATTTGCGCATCAACAGGGGTTGAATGCCGACACCTTCGAGGGGTATCTGTTTCCCGAAACTTATTTTTTCCCCAAAAACGCACCCGTCAAAACGATTATATCGACCATGGTAAACCGCTTTCGACAGATATATCAATCCGATTGGCAAAAACGAGCCGAACAATTGGGTTTTTCTGACCATCAAATTGTCATACTGGCATCGATCATCGAGAAAGAAACCGGTGCCCCTTTCGAGCGCCCCTTAATTTCTTCGGTATTTCATAACCGCTTAAAAAGGAAAATGCGTCTGGAATCAGATCCTACGGTCATATATGGATTAGAGGATTTTGACGGTAACCTGAAGCGCAAACACCTTGAAGCTGCCACACCGTACAACACTTACAAACGCAGCGGCCTGCCGGCCGGCCCCATCACCAACCCCGGCAAAGAATCACTGGAAGCTGCCCTGTATCCGGCCGAGACAAAATTCATTTACTTCGTATCTAAAAAAGACCAGACGCATCAATTTTCCACAAATTTCGAAGATCATCAGCGCGCTGTCCAAAAATACCAGCTGCGGCGCCGTTAGCTGAATGCATACTGATATTGAAAAGGGTGTTTGCAGCCGCATGTGCCCTGCGCCTGCGATCGATCCACAAAAGGTAAAAAACCCATCGACTTGACATCAAGTCCGGCAGAAGCTAGCTTATAGCAGGTCGTCGTACCACCCAATAGGACTTGATGGAACCATTCAGGAGGATGACATGACACATGCGGACAGAAATCGTTTTAAGACCATCATTGATCTTGAAAAACTCAACCGCTTAAATGCAGAAGGATGTCCGGCCTGCGGACGAAAATTTACATTAGGCGAGCCGGTCGTGCTGGCCTGCGGCGCATGGGAAGGCGAGCCCAAATATGTTCATGAGAATGAAGCCACATTTGATGCCGCCTCGTCAACTTACATCGAGAATCGTTGCTATGCGTCCCGCAAGGGATAAAGAGCTGCGGCCCTTTCCCGTTCGCTCATACGACCGCGTTTTCCCTCATTGCGCCGTTTGCGATCCTTTTGACCGACTGTTTGCTTTTTCCAAACAGAAACCGTTTCAATTATTGGCTTTTTCAAAGCGGCTTATTGCTCCCGGTCACATCTTAAGTTTTCCCGCCTACATGCCGATATAAACCCCGTATAACTGTAAATTCGGCCTGCTGTCCTTAACGATCCTTTAAAGACCGAAAGCGCACCCATTTACACCGAATTAAATGTAATTACTGATGGTTACGTCAGCAAGGGGCTGGGGATGAATAAAAAAAAGCGTTTCATGAATCTGGATAACATGGGTCTGATCATCATCGGCGCAGGTGTATCCCTGTTCTATTATTATTTTGAAAAGACCATTTTAGCCAGTGAAACGCTGGCCATCGTCATAACCGCCGGCATCATTCTACTCATCAGTCTGTGTACGCAGTTGCTGGTCAATAACATCAATCGATCCAAAGAAGCGCTGCGCGAAGCCAACGAAACATTGGAGATCAAAGTCAGAGAGCGCACAGCCGAACTGCGTGAATCGGAGATGAAATATCGAACCATTTTTGAAAATACGGGTACGGCAACTGTTATCGTCGAAGAAGATACGACAATCTCCCTGGCAAATTCAGAGTTTGCCAACATGGCCGGATACGATAAAAGTGAAATTGAAAATCTCAAATCATGGCTGCACTTTGTGGATGAAAAAACGCAGCGCAAAATACAAAACGGCGAAGTGATACCGGACCATCCGGAATACAACCAGATAGCGCCCCATTTCGAATGCACCTTCATCGACAAACAGGGCACACATAAAGATATGCTGTGTTCCCTGGCTGACATTCCGGGTTCTGAGAAAGGCGTTGTTTCGCTGGCCGACATTACCGAGCTAAAAGAAGCAGAGCGCCAGATCTATCATCAGGCATTCCATGATACGCTGACCGGTTTGCCCAATCGCGCCCTTTTCATGGAACACTTAAACATGGCACTCAAACGCGCCAAACGTCGGGATGATTATTATTTTGCCGTGTTATATCTGGATATCGATCGTTTCAAACTGGTAAACGACAGCTTAGGCCATAGCGTCGGTGACCAATTGATTCGGGCTTTTGCCGGCCGGATCCAGGAATCGCTGCGCGATCTGGATATCCTGGCGCGCTTTGGCGGCGATGAATTCGTCATCCTGCTTGAGGATATCGAAAACAGCGAATTTGCCAGCGGGGTGGCTGATCGACTGCAGCAGGAACTCAAGCGGCCATTTATGATTGAAAATAAGGAAGTTTTTGCACCGGCCAGTTTTGGGGTGGTATTGAATACCCGCGACTATGATGATCCGGAAAACATTATTCGGGATGCCGACGCGGCCATGTATCATGCTAAAGAAAACGGCAAGGCCCAATACAAAATCTTCGATAAGACGCTTCACAAAAAAGCATTGCACCTTCTGGAAAGAGAAACGGATTTGCGCAAAGCCGTCAACAGAGATGAATTTGAAAATCACTACCAGCCCATAGTGGATTTGCAGACCGCATCCCTGGTGGGTTTCGAGGCGCTCATTCGCTGGAATCATCCACAACTGGGTCTGATTAATCCGGGATCCTTCATTTCAATCGCAGAAGAAACCGGACTGATCATTCCGATCACGCAGTTGATTGCCCAGCGGGCCTGTGAGGATTTGTGTTACTGGCAGGAGCGCCTCAAAGATGAACTCAAACTCACAATGAACATCAATCTATCCAGCAAACATTTTATGTCTCCCACCCTGCTGGATGATATCAAAGAAATTCTAAACCAAACCGGTATGCCGCCCGAGCAGCTCAAATTGGAAATTACCGAAACCGCCCTGATGGAAGATGCGGATGAAACCATTCGATTGGTACACCGTTTAAAGGACCTGGGATTGCAACTCGTCATCGATGACTTCGGAACCGGCTACTCTTCACTCAGTTATCTGCAGCGTTTGCCAATTGACACCCTGAAGGTCGATCGCAGTTTTGTCTCAAGGATCCAGTCTGAACCGGATGGTAACCGCAATATCGTCGAAGCCATTATTTCGCTGGCGCATCGCCTGAAAATGATGGTGGTGGCGGAAGGGGTGGAAACCGAAGAGCAATTTGCGATATTGCTGGAAATGAATTGTCAATTCGGGCAGGGGTATTTATTCTCAAAACCGCTCGGCAAGCCGGAAGTCGACGAACTGATTGAAAATATCCTGCAACTCGCACAGCAAAGCCCGGGTACCCAATTCTCACTGCCGGCGATGCTGTCAAATTGACCCGCCTTATGGTATTTGCACATTTATGCTATAATCAAAGCGACAGTTGACGAATGGCGCCCCTTTGGCTTATTGGGTATTTTTACAATTTGGATTTTAGATTTTGGATTTTATACCGCTTGTCATAAATACGTTCAGCATAAAAGGATGGCGGCATAAGCGCTTGTAGCAAAAAAACCTTCCGCAAACGGAACGTTTTTTTGACAATCGCTATAGATTTCAATACAGATGAAAAAGTTGCGATTAAAATGCGCGGTGTCTTCGATCCAAAATCCAAATTCCAAAATCCAAAATCGAGGCCACTCCTTTGTATCCTATGAATATCAAAGATTTTTCAGATGAGCAGTTGGCCGGTCAGCGCCTGCTAGTCGGTTTTGAAGGCAGGCGGTTCAATCCGGATTTAAAATTTCTCATTCACGACCTCAAGGTCGGCGGCGTGATCCTTTTTTCGCAAAATATTGAAACCCCGGACCAGGTCAAAAAGCTGTGTGCGGCGATGCAGGATTATGCCCGTCTAAAAAACCAACCCCCCCTGATTATCGCCATAGATCAGGAAGGCGGTCAGGTTGCGCGACTTAAAGAACCCTTTACAGAATTTCCGGGCAATCCAGCCATGAAAGATGTCAATGATGCCATTTCTTTTGCAGAAATAACAGCTGCTGAATTAACCCGCGCCGGCATCAACATGAACCTGGCTCCCGTTATGGACGTCGCTCCGCGCGGTCTGACCAGTATCATGTCTGAAAGAGCCTTTGGTCATGATCCCGCATGGGTCTCAAAACTGGGGCTGACCGTTATTTCGCATTTACAGCGACATCATATAATGGCCGTGGCCAAACACTTTCCCGGTATCGGCCGGACTGTAGCCGATTCCCATATCGAGCTGCCCTCCTGTGAACACAGCCTGTCCGATCTGAAATCATACGACCTGATACCCTTTGCCGAAAGCATCGCGCAGGATGTTGCCGGCATTATGCTCGCCCATGTG
>JASFGN010000275.1:0-5282 GCA_050123735.1 Desulfobacterales bacterium
ATCATCTGCTCGGCACCTGAATATGACAAACAGCGCTCACCGGCCGGCGTTTTCGCGGAATATCTGGGCTTGAACCCGCAGCCGACCTTTTATGTCGAAACCCTGTGCTCCTCCAGCAGCACGGGATTGAAGCTGGCCTATTCACTTGTCAAATCGGGCCTGCACGATACGGTGGCCGTGATCGGGTTTCAGAAAATGTCGGAGATCACTTCATCCGAATCACAGGAGCGCATGGGCCGGGGAGCCGATATTCAGTGGGAAAGTCCCTTTGGCACCATGATGCCGGCCTATTATGCCATGTACGCCAAGGCCCATATGGAAAAATATGGTACCACTCTGGACGATCTGGCGATGATCCGGGTGAAGGCAGCCACTTACGGCCAGTTAAATGATCGCGCTGTTTACCGTAAGCCGGTTGAATTTGAGATGTTTAAAGATCCGGAAAATCGCATGGCCGGTCCGGTCGCCAGCCCGCTGCGCGTGGGTGATTGCTGTGCCAATGCCGACGGCAGCTCTTGCGTTATCGTGGCCAGCGAAGAAAAGGCGAAAGCCTTTTCGAAAAAACCGGTCTGGATTCTGGGAGTTGGCTCGGCCACCACGAGTGTCAACTTAGCCGGTAGAGACCTGTTTACCGGATTAAGTGTCGCCGAACAGGCGGCCCGACAGGCCTATGAGATGGCCGGTGTGGGCCCCAAAAATATTGATGTTGCTGAAGTGCATGACTGTTTTACGATTGCAGAAATGATGGCCTATGAAAACCTGGGGTTTGCCAAACCGGGTGAAGGCAAGGAACTGATCAGAGCCAAAGAAACCTATCAGGAAGGCAGCATTCCGGTGAATGTTGACGGGGGCCTTTTGTCAAAAGGTCATCCGATCGGCGCCACCGGCGGATCCCAGCTCCGCACCATCGTCCTGCAACTCAGAGACGAAGCCGGCGAAATCCAGGTTAAAGATCCGCAAATCGGCCTGGTTCATAACATCGGCGGAGTGGGCCTGTATGGCAATGTAACGATTCTTGGACGTTAAATACCAGGACAGCCTCTTTTTTCGAACCGCAGAACACCGATCAAGGAATTATGAAGGTAGAAGTCTGAAATCGATTAAATTTCGTAATTCTACATTCCTTGTTGGATATTCGATATTCAAAGACAAAACTTATTTTAGACACCAACCGTTACTCGGAGATAAATGATGAGCAAAAAGAAAGATGTAGATGATCGATTCAAGCATTTTGGTACGGTCAGCTTTACTTCCATAACTAAAACCAACGATTTTATCGACTATCTGAAAAACAACAAGGTCATGGGTACGCGGTGTAAAGACTGCGGCCTGTCATTCTTCCCGCCACGGATGGATTGTCATCAATGCTTTGCCAGTAACGTGGAGTGGTTTGAAGTCAGCGGCAAGGGCAAACTGGTGAGCTTCAGTAAATTGCAATATGCACCTATCGGATTCGAGAATGATGTCCCTTACTGCATCGCACTTCTGGATTATGGTGACTATAAAGTATTTGGCCGAATTGCCCCGGACCTCAAGGATGATGACATCCAGGTCGGCATGGAGATGCAAACGGTCGTTAATGAGTTGCCGAATGGGCAGCTCAACTACGTATTCAAAAAAGCATAGATTGTGTTTTGTTTTTTGTGTTTAGTCTGGAATTCTGTGAAGGGCTAATTTATATTGCTGGATTTCAAACACCAAACACCAAACACTAAAAAGGGAACCCAAACCATGAGTAAATATCAGTATTTGGAAGTACAAAAAGCAGACGGCGTAGCACGCATTATGCTCAACCGGCCCAAGCATAATGTATTGGACATTGACATGATGAATGAGCTGATCGCTGAACTGGAGGGTCTTGCGACCGACGATGAACTCAAATGCCTGGTGATCAACGGCGCCGGAGCCAGCTTTTGTGCCGGCGTTGAAGTTGCCGACCACAAACCGGAAAACGTTCAGCAGATGATCGATACCTTCAACCGCATTTTTGAGCTGATCGATCAACTGGATGTCCCCCTGATTGCTTCGGTGCACGGGGCCTGTCTGGGCGGCGGCATGGAACTTGCCATTGCCTGTGATATCATCGTAGCAGCCGAAAGTGCTATGTTCGGCCAGCCGGAAATCAAGCTTGCCTTTTTACCGCCCTACGCAGCCATTCGCCTGCCCCACCTGGTGGGGCCTGCCAAGGCAATTGAAATCTGCACCACCGGCAAACGCTATAGCGCTGAAGAAGCCCGGCAGCTGGGAATGATCTGTTATGTTGCCACCGATAACCAGCTTGCCGATACCACTGACAAACTCGTCAAGGAAATTCAGTACAACAGCCCCCTGATCATTCGATTGAATAAACAGGCGGTCAAAAAGCACCTGGGTTTGCCGTTCCCACAGGCCGTCGAAAGTGTCAGCGATCTTTTTCTGAATACCCTGATGAAAACCGAAGATGTGCTCGAAGGTATCAAAAGCTTCGAAGAAAAGCGCAAGCCGGTTTGGAAGAACAAGTAAATCATTTTGTTTGATTAGTTCCATTGGTTAAATTGGCTTAATTCGTTAAAATGTGAACGAATCGAACCAATTGAACAAATTCAACCAATATAACTAAACGAGGAATGACTATGTCACAGATAAAAAAAATCGCGGTTATCGGTGCAGGTAACATGGGCAGCGGCATCACTCAAAAAATTGCCCAGGAAGGCATCAATGTTGTTATGGTGGATATGAAGGAGGAATTTGTCGAACGCGGCATCGACACCATTCGCCAAACGCTCAAAGAGGCTGTCGAGCGCAAGATTTTCAGTTCGGAACAGCAGCATGATGTCCTGTCCCGTATCATCGGCACCTGTGATCTTGAAATGGTGGCCGACGCCGACCTGGTTATTGAAGCCGTCTTTGAAGACAAGCAGGTGAAATTCGATCTTTTCGACAAACTGGATCGCATCTGCTCTGATAAGACCATTCTGGCTACCAACACGTCCAGTTTTTATGTTCATGAATTTGCCGATAATACCTCCCGACCGGATCGTTTTATCGGGCTGCATTATTTTTACCACCCGGCTAAAAATCGCTTGTTGGAGGTGATTCCTCACGAAAAGACCAGTGCCGCAACAGTGGAAAAATCGCTTCTGGCAGCCCGGCTGCACGGTAAAACCGCCATCGTCGTCAAAGATGCGCCCGGATTTGCCGTTAACCGCTTTTTCGTGCCCTTTTTAAACGAAGCCGCCCGCATGCTCGAAGAAGGTGTGGCCAATATCCCCACCATCGAAGAGGCTGCCAAGCAGGCATTTAAAATCGGCATGGGGCCTTTTGAGCTCATGAACGTCACCGGCATCCCCATTGCCGTGCACGCCTCCACAACGCTGGGAAACGAGCTGGGACCCTTTTATGCCACCGCCGAGATCATAAAAGCCCAGAAGGATAAAAACGAAAACTGGGATTTAAGCGGGGAGGTCGATGCGTCCAAACTCGAGACCGTCAAGGACCGCTTTTACGGCGTCTGTCTTGGGGTTGCAGCAGCGCTGGTGGATGAGGGGGTTGCCACCATCGAAGACACCGATCGGGGTGCTAAAATCGGTTTGCGCTGGCAGATGGGACCCTTTGAAATCATAAATAAAATCGGCATCGAAAAAACTTACAAGACCGTAGAAGCCATCACCCGGAAGTACCCTGATTTTAAGATGCCGCAGGTTCTGGCCCAACAACACGAAACCGGCACACCGTTTGCGTTTAACTATGTGGATCTGGAAAACAAAGATGCGGTCGCTTATATCACCATCAACCGCCCCGAGGCGATGAACGCCTTAAACGAAACCGTGGTGGCACAGCTGAAACAACGGTTTGATGAAGCCAGTGCAAATGCAGCCGTCAAGACCATTGTATTTCAGGGCGCCGGCAAGGCGTTTGTGGCCGGAGCGGATATCAAATATTTTGTTGACAAGATCAAAGCGGACAAAATAGCAGATATCGCAGAATTCACCCGCAAAGGTCACGAGCTGCTGCTCGACATCGAAAACTCGAACAAGCTCACGATTGCGCTGCTCGACGGTCTCTCCCTGGGCGGCGGCAGTGAGCTGGCGCTGGCCTGTCAGGCCATCATCGCCACGCCGGCCGGATCCATTGGTTTTACCGAAACCGGCATTGGCATTATTCCGGGACTGGGCGGCATGCTGCGGCTGGCACGCCATGTCGGCCCGGAGCTCGCCAAATATTACGTTTTTACCGGTACCGCCATCAGCGCAGATGATGCCCTGAAACTCGGCGTTGTGACACGTCTGGTGGCACCAACCGAGGTAAAGGCTGCCATAAAAGAATTAGCATCCGAGGGTAAACCGGAAAAATACCGGCCGCGTGAAATACCCGAGCAATTTCAACCGCTGGCCCACATGGGCAGCACTGAAAATGCAGCCCGGCTGCTAAACGGGCAACTGCCCGAGGGCGTGCCGCAAGAAATCGCGGCCAAAACTGCCAAATTCATCGGCTACAAGGCGCCTCTGGCCCTTAAAATCGCCAATGAAATTATCGACGCCCAGGTCGGAAAACCTACCGCCGAAGCGGTCGAAATTGAGCTCGGGCGTTTGAACGAAATATTCAGCACAGCTGATGCCCTGGAAGGCCTTTCAAGTTTCGGTCGTAAGAAACCCGAATACAAAGGGGCGTGAAGGGATGACACGCGAAGAGGATCTGAGGCGTCTGGGATGGGAAAGACAGTCCACCTATGACGAGCCCCGGCTGTCGGAAATGGTCGACACCTATCGGGAAATCGGCCTGGAGGTTCAGTTAGAGCCCTTTGACCCTGCTGAAGATCCCGGCTGCGCCAGCTGCATGGCCGCCACGCCGGAAAAGTATAAAACGATTTATACGCGTAAAAAATCCTAATGCGCGCAGCGCGCATCGTCAGTTGTTAGTTGTCCGTTGCCCGGCGTTAAAACCCAATTTTGGATACAGTCTGGAGGGGTAGCTAACAGACAACGGACTACGGACAATTACCAATTCGAGGACGCCACGACCAGAATAACCACCTTCTCATCCCCGTTATTCAGCAGGCTATGAGATGATCCGGTAGGGATCCAGGTGGCATCCCCCGGTCCAACCTGGCGTTTTTCGTCATCCACACCCATTTCACCGGTGCCCTGCAAGACAAAATAAATTTCCTCCATGGGGTCCACATGGGCTTCAATTTTCCTGCCCGGTTCCAGGGTCGCAATTGCCAGAAAACCGATTTCCTTCAGAATGCGGCGATCCAGAATCATTTGGGCAATAGCTCCCCCGTGAGCCAGATAGGTGGTTTC
>JASFGN010000276.1:0-5259 GCA_050123735.1 Desulfobacterales bacterium
GCCTGGCCAGCTCAAAGGCATAAACCCGGCCGAGCCCGGCACCGGCCCCGGTGACAATGGCCACGCGGCCGTCAAATCGAATCTGTTCTTTAACCGGCTCGCCGTATTCAAAAACACCGTTATCGATGACGACCTCACCGGACTCGGCGTCGATCACCCGCCAGAGTGCCCGTCCGCCATCGATTTGCCATATGAGCGTTCTAATCGGCAAGCCGGGATAAAGCGGGCGTTTAAAGCGACAATCCAGCCGCCTGACTTTTTGCGGCTCCCCCGGCACCAGCTTTTCGATCAGCGCCCTGCAGGCATACCCGTGGGTGCACAGGCCGTGCATAATCGGTCGCTCGAATCCGGCCAGCTTGGCGAATTCACGGTCCACATGCAGCTGAAAGGTATCACCGGACAGCCTGAATATCAGCGGCTGATCCGCAGAAGGCCTGGCGTCCACCACCATATCCGGCTCGCGCTCCGGAAAAAGGATCTGTTTTTTGGGCGCATTCTCTCCGCCGAATCCACCGTCCAAACGCGCAAATACCGTGGCAATGCTGGTGAACAGCTTATCGCCGCTGGAGTGATGCGTTTCAAATTCGGCAATGATCAGGGCGCCTTTGTCCTTGCCTTTGTCATAGTAATGCGTGATCGCCCCTTCCGTGGACAGGGTGCCTTCGGGGGGAATGGGGTTGTGGAAAATGATCTCGTGCTCGCCGTGCAGGATGCCGGCCAGGTTAATATTGCTGGCGGCAGCCAGCTCGGGCATCAGATCATAGGCGGTGGTAATCGCGAAACTGGGGATGACCTTTAAGTCTTTTTCATAACAGTAGTCCAGATCCGAAAACCCGGCGCCCACCCCGAGGGCATACAGCACGGTGTCTTTCCAGGTGTAATCTTTGGTGTAGGGCCCGATCTTTTTGCCGATGGCGCTCAAATCTAAAGCCATACCTTTCCCTCCCCTGTAAAACCTCATATTTTGTCCCATGGCAGCGTTGTGAGCCCCTTCAAAATGCTCACGTACTATCGTGTACGCTCCGCTTTCTCAGCGGCTCACGCCTTGCCCTGAAACAAAATCTGAGGTTTTAAAATATTCATTTTTATAATGAATGTTATCCGATTTTATTTTTAAGCATCAAACGGTTGAACAGGTAACAGATTACAAATAACCAATAACTTTCTAATCTAGTGTGAACGCCGGCACCAGAATAAACTTCAGGGTCTCTTTGACCACCTTGGCGTAATTGTCGTGATCGGTTTGCAGCATGGGACGAAAAAAGTCTTCCGCGGAAATAAAGTTCAATACCGTATTCCAGACCGCCAGTATGCGCGCTTTGGCCTCGATTGAAACGCTTCTCTTATCAACAGCCAGTTGCATGGCCACGGCAATGTTGGCGATATATTCCGAAATCTTAACATCCATTGTCACCCCGTGGTGAGTTTTGTTGAAATAGCCAAAAAGGATCAGATTGGAGACTTCCGGATGGGCGAACAGATAATCACACATCATGTCAATAGATATCTCGAGGCGATCTTTAAGAGATTTGCCGCTGACCGTTCTTTCGACTTCATTCAGGCGGGACTGGAGCTCTTCACCAACATCCTGCAGGACGGCTTCGTACAGATCCTGTTTTTCACCCCAGTGGTAGTAAAGCGTGGAAATATCGATGCCCACATCTTTGGCAATCTGACGGGTGGTGGTATCGTTGTATCCGTTTTCACCGAAAATCCGGCGGGCGGTCGCCAGAATTCTGGCTTTCATCGAATTCGGATCCCGGCGGGCTTTTTCCAGAGGGGAAGGCATCTATTAAACCGTATCGTGTCAGTCATTAAATCCAACAAATGTTTCCATCAACCGTTGGATAACGTAGGGGATTTCGCTGTTGAAGTCAAGATAAACCTGAATCAGACGGGTGATTTGATTTTGGAAAAACAATTTGCATTCCTGGGTATAATGCAATATTTTTGCATAATCAGTTTTGATTGGATTGCCATTTAATGCTATTGTAAGCGTATAAAATATAATTAAATAATTCTATTCATGGTTCTATATGGTTCGTCGCAACGAAATTACATATTCACGCAGACATAAATTCTGCGGCAGATTAACCGTGGCACAGAGATGGGTTCAACTTTCTGTTATCATTTGCTTATTGCTGGCGATGGGGCCCTTCACGCAAGCTGCCGGGCAGATGCCGGTTTTTGTAAGCATCAATCCCCAGAAATACTTCGTGCAACAAATTGGCAAAAACCTGGTGTCCGTTCAGGTGATGGTGCCGCCCGGCGCCAGTCCGGCCACCTATGAGCCCAAACCCAGGCAGATGGCCTATCTTTCAAAAACCAAAATCTATTTTGCCATCGGCGTCCCGTTTGAAAATGCGTGGCTGGAAAAAATCGCGACTGCCAACCCGACCATGACAGTTGCCCATACCGATGACGGCATCGAAAAGATACCCATGGCAACCCATCGGCATGATGCGGCGGAGGCCCATGATGAAGCCGAACCACACGGGCACAGGGGACTGGATCCCCACATCTGGCTGTCCCCGCCCCTGGTAAAAGTCCAGGCGCATACGATTATGAAGGCCCTGCAGGAAGTTGACCCCGCCCATCGGGACGTATACGCGAACAACTACCAGCACTTTGTCGCTCAAATCGATCGGCTGGACACTGAACTAAAAATGATTTTTGAAAATAAACAGGGGCTGCAGTTTATGGTCTTCCATCCGTCCTGGGGCTATTTTGCCAGAGCGTACGGGCTCAAACAGGTTCCAATTGAAATCGAGGGCAAGGACCCCAAACCTTCCCGATTGAAGGCGCTGATCGAACATGCCCGCGAAAAGGATATCAACATCATTTTCGTCCAGCCCCAGTTTTCAGCCAAAAGCGCCCAAATCGTGGCCAGAGAGATCGGTGGCCAGGTGGCTGTAGCCGATCCGCTGGCTGAGGACTGGCTGGCCAATATGCGCGAGGTAGCGCAGAAGTTCAGAGCAGCCTTGAAATAGGAATACAACGATGCGCACACCGATTGTCGAAATCAATCATGTGTCGTTTGCCTATAACGGCCAAACCGTTCTACAGGATGTCAACCTCGAGATCCGGCAGGGGAATTTTATGGCCATGATCGGCCCCAACGGCGGCGGCAAAACCACCCTCTTGAAACTGATGCTGGGCTTGCTCAAGCCGGACACAGGCGATATCCGCGTCATTGGCCAATCCACTCAAAAAGCATCGGCATGCATTGGATATGTGCCGCAGGACGTGCACATCAATCGCAGCTTTCCGATTACCGCCCTGGATGTGGTGCTGATGGGCAAGCTGGAGCCCAAAAAGCGATGGGCCCGTAAGACCGAATCCAACCGCCGGGAAGCCATGGCTGCGCTGGAGCGAATGGAGATGGCGCCCCTGGCGCAAAAAAAGATCGGGGAATTGTCCGGCGGCCAGTGCCAGCGGGTCTTCATCGCCAGGGCGCTGGTCACCGAGCCCCAATTGCTGCTGCTGGATGAGCCCACCGCCAGCATCGACACCAAGGGTCAGGCGGAATTTTTCGAAATGCTCAAAGATCTGAACCGCGAGGTCACCATTGTGGTTGTCAGCCACGACCTGCTGGCGGTATCCCGGTATGTCAAATCGGTGGCCTGCGTGAACCGGGTCGTGCACTATCACAACCGGGCCGAAATTACCGGTGAGATGCTGGAAACCATGTACCCCTGCGCCGCGGATGAAACGTGCCCTGTGGAGTTGCTGGCCCATGGGCTGCCGCATAGAGTGCTCAAAGATCACTAGAAGTGGTTTCAAAACCCCGTCTGAGGCCCAATGGCTGATTTGCCCCGCAGGGCGGGATTCGCATCTGATTTTATAAATTATGGTGCAGCACAGACATCCGACAGATACTCTCACGGTCAATAAGTGAACTAAAGTTTAAAGTGATCTAAAGTGACTAAAGTTGTGGAATTCTGTCTATAAAATTTAAGAAGATGGAGCGCAGCGATGCCTTAAATTTAGTCACTTTAGGCACTTTTAGCCCTTGAACCTGATATGAGGTTTAGAAACCATCTCTAAATAGTATGTTTCATGGATATTTTGCCAGATGATAGAAGCCTTTCAATTTGAATTTATGCGCCATGCGTTGATTGCCGGCCTGTTGGCCAGCGTGATCTGCGGAATTATGGGCACGCTGGTGGTCGTCAACCGCATTGTTTTTCTGTCGGGCGGCATTGCCCATGCCGCTTATGGCGGCATCGGCCTGGCCTTTTTCTTTGGCTGGCCCTATCTGCCGGGCACCATCGGCTTTGCCCTGGCCGCCGCCATGCTCATGGCCGCCGTCAGCATAAAGGCCAAACACCGCGCCGATACGATCATCGGTGTCATCTGGGCCCTGGGGATGGCATGCGGCATCATATTAATCGACCTGACCCCGGGCTACAATGTGGATCTAATGAGCTACCTGTTCGGCAGTATACTGACCGTGCCGGCATCGGATCTGCTAATCATGCTGGTACTCGGGATTTTGATTGCGATACTGGTGGCGGTTTATTACCAGGACCTGCTGGCCATGTCCTACGATGAGGAATTCGCACGGATTCGCGGGGTACCGGTAAATGCCCTGTATTTTGCGCTTATCGGCATCCTGGCCGTAACCATTGTTCTGGTGATTCGGGTGGTGGGCTTGATTCTGGTGATTGCCCTGTTGACCATCCCGCCGTTTATCGTCGAAAAGCACGCCAAATCTTTGCTTCAGATGATGGTCGGGTCCGGTATTCTTGGTGCGGTGTTTACTGTCGCAGGTCTGTGGCTGTCATACCGGTATGATCTGACATCCGGCGCGGCGATCATCTTGGTCGCAGGAATTGCGTTTATGCTCTCTTTACTGCTTGAACGCACGGGCATCCTTGTAAAAACAAAAGACCAATCGGCAACGTCTGAAAGCGGAGATACAGAAGCTACTTAGGTCATCATTTGAAAAAGGGTTCAGTCTGTTTTTGTACTTGTACCCTATACCTTGAGCCTTGGACCGGTTAAAACAAGCAGGGATGTATGGGAAGGTTAGAACTGTTTGCTGACGACTTAATTACGGTCCAATAATCAGAGGAGTATTATGTGCCATCAATGCAATTATTCGGAGATGCTGACATCGGCCGATGTGGAAACCACCCAAAACCGCCTGCATGTTTTAGCGGTTGTCGGCAACAACCGCTTCCCGCTGTCAGCCGATGACATATTTAAAACCCTGGAGCGCAGCAGTTCGATCAATCGGGTGACCGTCTACCGCAT
>JASFGN010000277.1:0-5225 GCA_050123735.1 Desulfobacterales bacterium
GTTGCCCCGCAGGGCGGGATTCGCATCTGATTTTATAAATTAGGATGCAGCACAGGCCTCCGGTAAATGCTCACATACCCATGTATGCTGCGCTTTCCCGATCTGCCTGATGCCTTGCCCTTGAACCTTATCCGAGGTTTTGAAACCACTTCCAGTTAACAACAGAGATCACAGAGCTCAAGGAGAGAAACCCTAACGCTTTTCTCTGCGCTCTCTGCGGTAAATAAAAATCTATATTCCGCATTCCGCATTCGCACTTCCGACTTCTAATCTACTCCACATTGCCTTTCAGGCCGATTTCTTCGGCCACTTCGCGCATGCCCATGATGGTGTCGGTGATCAGCTCGGAAAGCTCCACCCCCATCATTTCGGCGCCCCTTTCAATGATCGATCGATCAACGCCGGCGGCAAACTGTTTCTGTTTCCATTTCTTTTTAACCGATTTGGCTTTCATGTCCATGACACTCTTTGAAGGGCGCACCAGGGCGGACGTGACCACCAGCCCCGTCAGCTCATCGATGGCATACAGGACCTTTTCCACATCTGATTCGGGTTTGACATCACTGCAAATTCCCCAGCCGTGACTGACCACCGCGCGGATATATTCTTCGGGCCAGTTATTTTCTTTCAGAATTTCCTCGGTCTTTTTACAGTGCTGATCCGGAAACTGCTCATAGTCCAGGTCATGAATCAGGCCGATCACCCCCCATTTTTCTTCGTCCCCGCCGCGCTTGCGGGCCATGTAGCGCATAACACCTTCCACTGCCAGCGCATGTTTTATGAGGCTTTCGTTTTTGTTATATTTTTTTAAAAGCGCCAGCGCTTCTTCGCGGGTCGGAATATTCGAGCTCATGTATGTCCCTCCGTCAAAAGTCAGTTAATTTGGAAAATTGGAATGTTGGAAATCTGGCATAATGGACGCACAAAATGCTGAGATCCATCTGATTATAGATCAAATCTGCCTTCCCAACATTCCCAAAATCCAATATTCCACTATGCCCCATGAGTCAAGGGCTATTATCCCCGGATAAAGTTTATGCTTGAATCATGGCCACAAGCCTGTGAGGAAATTTTATTTCCTCTTGATCCTTTTATTCTGAGCGGCTATTTTGATTCAGGCTGCAATGCAGCGCCGCAACCCGATCGACATTTTCCGGCAGAAAGGAAAGCAAGCTTGAGAACCACGCTGGATTCTTCTTTTCAGAAAATCCACCTCCTCGAACTTTATGGTCGAAATATCGGCGCAAATCTAATGGGTTTTCTTATCATCGCCCTGCTGAACCTTTTCACACCGGTGGAATTTTTCAAAGCACAGCGAGCCTTCCTTCTGGCCGGTGGCTGGCTGGTCATTCTTGCGTTTTATCCCCTTGTGATCTGCATCGGGATCGGGCTGCAGTACATTGTTCAGCGCCCGATTAGCCAGGGGATCAATTTTATGCGCCAAGGGCTGGAAATAGATTCTGACCTGGCTGAAAAGGCATCTCGCCGGTTATTGAATTTGCCTTTCATTGTCGGGCTGGTCAATTTTGCCATGTGGATCGTTCTGACGGCGCTATTGGGGATTTTTTTTATAAATTTCCGAGACGCACCCTCTCCAATCAGTTTTTTTGTGGCATTTCGAGGGTTTATGGTTGGCTACATTTCAGCCATTCTATCCTTTTTTCTGATCGAGGCCTATAGCCGCCGCCGGCTGGTACGGATTTTTTTCCCGGCCGGCAAACTGGCCGCGATACCGGGAACCATCAAATTGTCCATTCTCAGAAGAATACGGGTACTTTACGGAGTCGGGACGCTGGCTCCGATGATTATTCTGGTCGGTACGCTGGCCTTCATTTTGTGGGAAACCGATCTGGCCACCGTTTCCGCTGTTGATTTTAGCGCGGATTTGTTCATTTTTTCAATTGTCCTGTGCGGTATTTTTATTTTTGTCGGCGGTCGCCTGAACGTGCTTTCGGGCAAATCCATCATAGAACCCATCACCGATATGATGGTACTGGTGCGCCGCGTGAGAAAAGGGCATTTCAAACAAAAAGTCAGGGTGGTTTCCAATGACGAGCTGGGTGTTCTGGGCGACGGCTTAAATGAGATGACCGAAGGGCTTATCGAACGGGATGAAATTCGCCAGTCGCTGTATCTGGCTCAAGAAGTTCAGCAAACCCTGTTGCCCGGGCAAAGCCCGCAACTGGACAAATTGGATGTTGCCACCACCCTTGTCTATTGTGACGAGACCGGTGGCGATTACTATGATTTTCCAGAAACCAGTAAAACCCATCCGGGAGACTTTACGGTGGCCATTGGAGATGTGTCCGGCCACGGCATTCCTGCCGCGTTGATGATGGCCACGGCCAGAGCTTTTGTGCGACAACGATCCATACTGCCGGGCACCCTGGTGGAGATCGTATCCGACGTTAATCAGCAGATGGCCAGAGATTTTGGAGAAACAGGCGGTTTTATGACCCTGTTTTATCTGACCATCGACACGAAAAATAAATGCCTGCACTGGGTCCGTGCCGGACATGATCCGGCTATTTTTTATGACCCGCAAACCAACACTTTTGAAGAGTTGCGCGGTGACGGCATCGCTTTGGGCGTTGACATGGATGGGCACTATGCGCAATATCAGAAGTCGAATCTTAAAAAAGGTCAGATCATCTTACTGGGGTCGGATGGTCTCTGGGAGGCCCGTAATCCCGCTGGCGAGATGTTCGGCAAGGAAACCATTTATAAGATCACCCGCAAGCGCGCTCAGGCGAGTGCCAGAGAAATTCTGACATCCTGTTTTCATGAATTTAATGTTTTTCTGGGTGACCGCGCGCCTGAGGATGATGTCACCCTGGTAGTGATTAAAATTACAGAAGACTAGTGTTTGGTTTTTAGAATTTGGTGTTTAGGTTATTGCAGGCTGCAAAAAAGCACCAAACACCAAACACGAAACACCAAGATTCATATTAAAGGAGGTATTGTATGGCCCCTGGGATCGATCAGCTCAGCGAATTTGCGATGGATGCCATTCATCAGGCAGGTGAAAAAGCAATGGCCTATTACGGTAAGGGCAAGCCGCAGGTCCGATTTGATGAACGCGTGGTGACCGAGGCCGAAAATCAGCTTACCAGTGTGTTTGAAAATCGGCTTGAGAAAGAATTTCCGGAGCACCGAATTTTTCGCTCTGGTGAACTCAATGAAAATTATTCTCACGGGCAGAAACGCTATCTCTGGATATTTGATCCGCTGGAGGGGGTGGCGAATTTTCAGGGAGGGATTCCCATCTGGGGTATGTCCATCGCTTTGCTGGACAATTTTTGGCCGACATTGGGATTGTTTTACATGCCGGCAACCGGCGATCTATTTCACGCCCGGCCCGGCAAAGATGCTTTCTGGGGCAATGAAAAAATCCGGGTAACCGATTCCGGCCATATCAATGACGAAAGCCTTTTGTTAACCTATTCCCGTTTTCACAAGGACTATCAGACCAGCTTTCCGGGTAAAATCCGGTCACTGGGATGTGCTTCTGCGCATATGTGTTATGTGGCCATGGGACGTGCCGATGCCGCTGTTATTACCAATGATTCCTTTCAAGGGCTGGCGGCAGCGCGGGTCATTGTCGAAGCTGCCGGCGGAAAAATCTGCAAAATGGACGGCAGCGATTTTCATCTCAATGAATATCTGGACGGGCAGCGCATCGACGATCACCTGATCGTTGCTGCCGCTGAAAGCCTTTCTCAGGCCAGGCGCTTTCTCCAGCGGCGCTCGTCATAAATGGTTTTAAATTCAGAATCTGGCATACCCTGGGCCTCCCGCCAGTCATGGCGGGCGGCGCATCAGGCTATTCGCTATCACCTCCGGCGTCACGCCGCGGACCTAAAGCCATTGAATATCCGGGCGCAAACGCTCGAATCATGTCTGAAGGCTGTTTTTACAATTCTGGATGAGCTGTGTGCCGCCAGCTGTCCCTGGTGTCCGGATCCTTGCTGCCTGAAGGCCAGCGTCTGGTTTGATTTTAAAGACCTGCTGTATATGCATTTCAATCAGCTCTCAATACCGCCGTGTCAGCCAAAAACGAATTTAAAGAATCCGTGTTGCTACCATGGACACCGGGGATGCCGACTGCCACGTATCAACCGACCCTGGATCTGCACCTGGTATCTGTGTCCGACTCAAATGGCCATCTTGAGAAAGGACCATCCTGCTGAGCGGGAATCCTTAAAGCAGGCATTCAGCCAGATCAAATCCGAACGCAATCAGCTGGAGAGTGATTATTTTCGAATTATATCCTAAACTCTGAAATCGTTTTTCTGACAGGATGGACCTGAATTTGCGCAAGATACCACGGCCGATTTATCTTCGATATATTTTGCTGAATATTCCGGGATTGGTAGCCGTCATTCTGATTTTGATTATTGTCCAGCACTGGATCGTTTTGCCCGCATGGCTTTTCTGGAGTATCATTGGTTTCTGGATTATCAAAGACGTCGTGCTGTTTCCGGTTGTCTGGCGGGCATATGATTGGGAGCGTCCCGGCCGATCGCGGTCGATGGTCGGCGAGTATGGCGTTGCCAGGGATCGACTGGCGCCGTCGGGTTACGTGAAGATCCGCGGAGAACTCTGGCGGGCCGAAAAATTGGGCGACGGGCCACCCATTGAGGCCGGGCAGGCGGTTCAAATTATCAAAATGGAGGGGCTGACCCTGTTTGTTAAACAGCGAAATGCAATCGATTAAAGTGGTCGCTATTCAAACAAAGATTTCTTTTTAAGGAGGTTATGATGGGGCGCTGGGTGAAGCGGATTGTGCTGGGGGTCTTAATTATGCTGGTTCTATTACTGGTTGGGGCCGGCTGGTACCTGTCCGATACCCTTCCGATCAGCTCCGGCCATACGGCCAAGACCATCTGCTCCAATGTGTTTATCTCCGGTCGAGATGCGGAAAACGTTTTTAAAGAAGACATTGCGCCGCTTCACTTTCTTTTTGCCATTACCGATTTCAAGGTTGATCCGGACGCTAAAACCGTCATTGCCGATGCCTTTGGTTTTGCCAAACACCGTGCGATTTACCGTGATGGTTGCGGCTGTACGATTCTCAGAGGCATAGCCGAAGATGAATTCAGGCAACAGAAGATCGGGTATCCTCCACCCCCCCGGTATTTGCCAGAGCCGCGTTCAAAATTGCCATGGCCGGTTGGCGACCATGGGCCGGTTGTTTCCTTACCGCCGGGGATTGATGCCGCAAA
>JASFGN010000278.1:0-5225 GCA_050123735.1 Desulfobacterales bacterium
CGCGCCCCTTTTTGTCCGGCCGATCGACCAGAATGTTGCGGTCAAACCGGCCCGGCCGCAGAAGCGCCGGATCCAGTATTTCGGGCCGGTTGGTGGCTGCCAGCAAAATCACCCCCACGTTGGGATCAAAGCCGTCCATCTCCACCAACAGCTGGTTGAGGGTCTGCTCGCGCTCATCATGGCCGCCCGCCGTGCCGAAGCCTCGCGCCTTGCCGAGCGCATCGAGTTCATCGATAAAAATAATGCACGGCGCTTTTTGCTTGGCCTGGTCAAACAGATCTCGGACACGGGCCGCGCCCATGCCGACAAACATCTCCACAAATTCCGATCCGCTCATGCTGAAAAAGGGCACCCCGCTCTCGCCGGCGACTGCTTTGGCCAGCATGGTTTTGCCGGTTCCCGGTGGGCCCACCAGCAAAATGCCCCTGGGAATCTTCCCGCCGATCTCGGTGAATTTGCCCGGCTCCGATAAGAACTCCACCACCTCTACCAGCTCTCGCTTGGATTCATCCACACCGGCCACATCTTTAAAGCGCACATCGATGTCTTCCTGCATGTAAATTTTGGCCTTGTTTTTACCCAGGCTCATAAATCCCGGCTGCTGGCCGGCCATACGCTTGATCAAAAAATACCAGATGCCGACAAATAAAAACACCGGTACAATCCATGACAGCAGCGTCGGCAGAAATTGTGATTCGATTTCACCCTTGAAATTAACGTTGTACTGCTCTAAGAGTTTGGAGGTGTCTGCATCGACTCTGACCGTCCTGAACATCTGTTCTTTTCCGGTGGCGTCCTCCTTGAGCTTACCCTGAATCTGGTTGGCGCTGATGGCCACTTCGATCACTTTATTTTCCTCCAACAGATTTAAAAATTCGCTGTAGGGTATGGTTTTGACGGCAAACATGGAGGTCAGATAATTTTGGACGATCAGCACGATCCATACTCCCAGAAGCACATACCAGATTGAAAATTTTTGACGCTTCTCCATAAAATCTTCCCTTTTAATATATCTATAATAAGATGTTAAATGGGCTATTTTTGCAATACGATTGCAAATCGCAGAAAAGCGATATCTCCCATGATGTCGTGTACCGAATTCATCCGGAAGTTTTGAGCTCTGTGAGAGGGGTAACGCACACCAAAATGCGAAAATCTTCCACAATCTCATGGGACAATTCGGCGCCGGCATCGCGAATCTCAAATCGCCTGACCGAGGCGGCCCGTTCGAATATTTTTCTGAGCTCCGTTTGAAAAATCACAACCAGCGCGATGACGGCCACATGGCTGACATTGCCGAAAATTCACTCCAGGCCTTTGATGTCCAGCAAACCGGCAATCAGAAACAGCAACGCAGCCGGCATAAGGGAAACGATGAAATTTCCATTAGCCTTTATCAATTTCTTTCAATCTGCGCAAAATATCTCTCGGAGAGCCGGAGATGGAAATTTTCAGCAATTCGTCCATTTTCTTTTCTACAATTTTTTTCCTGTTCATGACTTTCTTTTTGTAGGCGTCTTTCAGAGACTCCATCAGCTCATCCAGGCTGCAGGGTTTCTGCAGATAAGAGTAGGCACCGCTTTTGATCGTTTCAACGGCCGAGTCAATGGTTCCATGGCCGGTGAGGATAACAACTTCCATCCACTTATGCTCTGCTTTGAGGGCTTTGAGCGTCTCCTCGCCGTTCATCCCCGGCATTTTCAAATCCAGCAAAGCAACGTCGATGGGATTTTTTCTGGCCGCTTCGATTGCTTTCTCACCGCGGTTTACGGCAATCACATTAAAATCCCGCACCTGCAGACTTTTGGTTATGGATTCCAAAAATTGCTCTTCATCATCTACAATCAAAAGGTTAATTTTAGGTTCGGTCATTATCGCAACTCCTTTCTGTATCTTCTTGAGCGATTGATCATACATTTCATTCCAGGCGATGGTCTAAAAATTCATCCATCTCCAGTATCCAAAAAACACCCACAGCCACAAAACCGCCAGGCTGAGCATCCAGACGGCAAAGCCATGGATGAAAAAGTCTTTCATCGTCAGCAGCTGTTCTCCGGTCTCGGGGTCTTTGGCCATGCTGAAAACGATGGCGTTGTTGGGTGTGCCGATGATCAGCATATGAGCAAAGGAAGAAGAAAAAGCGGTCGCAAGGCCCACCAGAATCGGTGAGGTCCCCGACAGCGTGGCCATGGGAACGGTTATCGGCCCCACCGCCGCCACCGTAGCGCCGTCGCTCATAAAATTGGTTAAGACACCGGTGATAAAGCTGGTTGAAATACAAAGCCCGATTCCGCTCTTGAGAAAATCAGGCAGTATGGAAACAAAGCTGCTGGCCAGCCACAAGGCCGCGCCCGTGCTGGCCAACCCATACCCCATTGCACTCGCCGCCGCATACAGGGCCACCACATCCCAGTGAATGCTGTTGATGTCCTTCCAGCGCAGGACCCCGAGAATATTCAAAAGCACCAGGCACAATATGACCGGCCCGCCCATGCCGAAGCGGCTTGACAGGGTGCTCCACAGCACAATCACCAAAATCAGAACAGCGACCGCTTTGTATTCATCGGCAGTCATCCTGCCGATCTTTTCGGACTCGCGCCGCACCTCGGCGGCAACGTTAACGGATCCGGCCTGCACCTTTTTGCGAAAAGCCAGAACGAAGTAAGCGCCGATTACCAGCGCCATGACCGGCACAAACGGCAGCCCCATTTTAACCCAGCTCCCGAAAGAAAGACTGATGCCGTAATCCGATAGGATGCCCAGCATCACGGCGTTACGACCGCCCGCAGCCGGCGATCCGGGCCCGCCGACATTGCCGCAGAAGGTGAGCATCAGCATCAGCATGACCACCAGCCCCTTGTCCTTTTTCAGGCCGGCGCTCCGAATGGCCCCCAGGTAAACCAGCAGCAGGATCGGCGCAATAAAGGCCACTAAAGCATGTTCGGACAGAAAAGCGGCCGTTACGGCTAAAAGGGGGCCGAATATAAGGGCAAAGCGCACCAGCGATGTGCTGGTGCCCAGCAGCAGAATGCCGATGCGGCGGTCCAGGCCGGTTTTGCTGATGGCCGCGGCAAGGCCCAGCACACCGAAGATAAATACGACCGAATCCTTGGCATAGGCCTGGGCGACCTGGTCTGCGGGAAACACGCCGAAAAAATACATGAGCACACCGACCAGCAGCGCCGTAACGCCGATGGGCACGGCTCCGGTTGCCCAGAAGAGCGCGGCGACCAGGAGGACGCCCACCATGACCCTGGCCCGCAGGGCGACCTGGTCTGCGCTCAGCGGTGTCTTAGTCACCTTGCCGTCGGCGCCGACCGACCGGTTGTACAGTTTTGCCTTGCGCGCGTAATATTCGGCGATGCTCTGACCGACTTCCATCTGACGGTAATCGGAATAGCCCGCGATGGCCTCACCCATTTTTCCGGTTTTTGGGGACACCAGAAAGGTTTGAAGCTGTCTGGGTGTGGGCATCAGTACGACGGTCGCAAAAAGGATCAGGCCAAGCAGGATGATCCCCGGCCGGGCATTGTGGACGCCGATCAGCCACTGTTTTAGCCCGCCTGTTTTGATAGCGGGTATCTCGTGGCGGGCAAGGGCATTGACCCGCTCCTCCAGGGCTTGGCGCACAACTTTTATCAAATCATCGAGGGCGCTGGGTTTTTCAAGATAGTAAAACACATCGTGCTTGCCGGTCAGCCGCGCCGCCTCCAGGTTGCCGTGGCCGGTGTGCATGATGACCTGCACTTCGGGCCGGATCTTTTTGATTTCCTTGAGGGTCTGGATGCCGTCCATGCCCGGCATCTTCTGGTCCAAAAGAACCACCTCGGGATTGTCATGGCGCACGATCTTAATGGCATCTTCGCCGTTGCTGGTCTCCAGAACATTGAAGTCTCTGACCTCAAGCTGCCGGGCCAATGCCTGCCGAAAGCGGTCTTCATCGTCGATGATCAGAATCGTTGGCCTGTGATTATTCTTGTCGGCTGTGGTTTGTTGCTGCATCGTTTGTCCTTTCTGTTGTATCGCTTGGCAATGAAACCGTAAATGAACTGCCGGAACCGGGCATACTCTGAACATCGATGGATCCGCCCATGGCCTTTACGATGCCCAGCGACACACTGAGTCCCAGCCCCGTCCCCTTACCGGGCTCTTTGGTGGTATAAAATGGATCAAAAATTTTACTCATTTGATCTGTGGTCATACCGCGGCCGGAATCGGTAATCGTCACCCGGACCTGCCCGGTGTCACCGGCTGTGGATATGGTGATGGTTCCGGATCCGCTGATGGCGTCACCGGCATTGTTGATCAGGTTTAGAAAAACCTGCTGGAGCTGGTCGGGATCGGCAACGACAACCGGCAGTTCCGGATCGTATTGCTTTTTGATCTTGATGTTTTCGACCTCAAAGGCCCGCTGCTTGAAGCCGCTCATGACATGATCCAGCAGCTGATTCAAATTGCATTCCACCGGCCGGGGCGGATTCTTGCGACCGTATTCGAGCAGCTGCCGCGTAATGGTGCGTGCCCGCAAGATGGCCGCATCGATCGTGTCCAGTTCCTTTATGATATTTTCCGGACGGGCGTCCAGCTTAAACTCGGGGTTGAGCATGTCCCGGATGACCCCGGTGGTGGCGATGGCGATGGCCAGCGGATTGTTGATTTCGTGGGCGATGCCGGTGGCCAGCTCGCCCACTGACGCCAATTTGGAGGCATGCAGCAGCTGCAGCTGCAGATCTTCGCGTTTTTCGGCGTTATCCCGGGCCTTGTCTATTAATTTGGTCACCGTAAACCAGATCGCCGGGGCAATGATGGCGATAATTAGGATGGTGCTGGCAACGATGATGTTTCGGGCGCGGTACATCTGGGCATGGGCAATTCTCAGAGGCTCTCGAACGATCAGTGCCCAGGGGGTTTCCTGCAGCCATGCATACGCCGCCAGAATGGAAGCGCCGCCTCTTTTGAGCTCCTCCACGCCGGAACCCGCCGGATTGGACGGCACAAAATCGCTGTCGCCCAGTAATTTGCCCTGTCCGGGATCAACGATCTGGAAAGCGCCAGTTCTGTTTATGATGAATAAATCGGCACCCTTGCCCGGGTCGATGGTCTGCAAAAACATGTACAATTTGTCCGGATCGAGGGTGGAGCGCAGCACAACGAGCTTGCCGTCGATAATCTGTTTGACACCGATGGTGAAATGCGGCCTGTTTCGAAAACCCAGATAGATGTCG
>JASFGN010000279.1:0-5210 GCA_050123735.1 Desulfobacterales bacterium
TCTTCTTGGCAACCGACGGGTTCTCTTCAAAAAAGGTACTTAATTTTTCATTGACCAGGGATTCTACGATTCCCTTGACTTCACTGTTTCCCAGTTTGGTTTTGGTTTGCCCCTCAAATTGCGGATTGGTGATGCGCACGCTGATAATAGCGGTCAGTCCCTCCCTGACGTCGTCACCCGTAATTTTAGCCTGTAAATTCTTGGGCAGATTTCCATTGGAGGCATACTGGTTGATGGTGCGGGTTAATCCGGCTTTAAATCCGATTACATGAAAACCGCCTTCGGTGGTGTTAATATTGTTGGCAAATGAAAAAATTTTTTCTGTGTAGGTATCATTATACTGGATGGCAACTTCTATCTGAATGTCGTTTTTGGTGCCTTCCATAAAAATCGGTTTTTTGTGAAGGGCGTTGTGACGCCGATTGATATACTTCACAAAATCAACAATACCGCCTTTTTGATAAAATTCTTCTTTGGTGTCGCTGCGTTCATCTTCGATAATAATTTTGAGACCCTTGTTTAAAAACGCCAACTCCCTCAAGCGGCGCACCAGAACATCATAGCTGAATTCTGTAATTTCAAAAATTTCCGGGTCCGGCACAAAATGCACCATGGTTCCCTGTTTGCGGGTTTTTCCTTTTTCGGTTAGCTCACAGGTTTTTTTGCCCCTTTCGTATGACTGATAATAGCGCCTGCCATTGGAATAAATTTCAACCTCCAGAAAACTGGAAAGGGCATTGACCACCGAAACCCCGACACCATGCAAACCGCCTGAAACCTTATACGAATGATGGTCGAATTTACCGCCGGCATGCAGTTTGGTCATGACGACTTCAACGGCCGGTATTTTTTCTTTTTTGTGAATACCAACCGGTATTCCCCTGCCGTTGTCGAGCACACTGACACTGTTGTCATCGTGAATGGTGACGTCGATCTGGTTGCAATAACCGGCCATGGCCTCGTCAATGCTGTTGTCCACGACTTCGTAAACCAGGTGATGCAAACCGGCGACATCCACGTTTCCAATGTACATTGCCGGCCTTTTGCGGACCGCTTCCAGGCCTTCCAATACTTTAATATCATCTTCGGTATAATCACTTATTTTAAGAATTTCTTTCATATTCGCATCGGCATTATAACACTTAAATAGGTTTTATCTTTTTCGCTTTCTATTAGACAGGGTTTTTCCTCATCAATAATATTTAAAATGACCTTATCTTCATCAATCACATTCAAGGTCTCAATAAAAAATTTAGGATTAAACATTACGGTAATCGGATGCCCGTCGTATTTAACCTCCATATCTTCCTTTGATTCCCCGATATCGGGATTGGTGGAGGTAATGACCAGTTTATTCTTTTCAAAATTAAATATCACGCCTTTATAGTCTTCAGAACTCAAAATAGACATGCGTTTGAGCATCATTAAAAAAGGTTGACGCTCCATCACAATCGAATGGCCGCCTTTTTTGACGATAATATCGCCGTATTCGGGAAAATCGCCTTCCAGCAGCAGAATAATCAGGGTTTCCGAATCCTTTTGAACAATAAAATTGTTGTCTTTTATGCCACATTTCACCGACCCTTCGGTATCCAGGAACTTGCTGACTTCTATTAGACCTTTTTTAGGAATAATGACATTGTCCCCGGAGGGTAGAACGGCATTTTTTTCAAATACGGTATCCACTTTTGAAAGGCGACTGCCGTCGGTAGAGACAAATCGAAAACATTTGGTATTTTTGTCCTGGATTCGCTCGGCATAAACACCGGTAATATGGGCTCGTTTATCATCGCTTGAACCGCTAACGACCACGGCACGTTCAATCATTTTGTGGAGTTGTGAGGATTCAATTTCAAAAAATTCGATGGCCTCTATTTTGGGAATTTCAGGAAAATCGTCCGGATTCAAGCCAACGATATGATATTCAATATTTTTATTGCCGATTTCGATCCAGTTATTTTCAACTTCATTCAGAAAAATGTCATCCGTGGGGAAATCCCTTACAATTTCATAAAATTTTCTGGCATTTATGGAGATGACACCTTCTTTTTCAACTTTGGCCGGATAAAATCCTTCGAAACCGGTTTCAAGATCCGTGGCTGAAATCACCAGTCCTTTTTTTGCTGTTTTTATCAGGACATTGGTGGTTATCGCCAAATTTGTGCGGCGGCCCGTCAAACCCTGCACCTTTGATAAAACCGGAAGCAAGTCCCCTTTCTTGATGGTTGCTTTCATAATATATTCCTTAATTATAAAGAATAATAATAAAATAATAATAGAGATGGGATGCTTATAAATCCAATAACTTTTTAATGAATTGAATTAATTTATAAAAATTAAAAAATTATTGTTTATAATCCTTATTATTATAACCCAATAATAGAGACGATATAATCAGAAATATTTTCGTGTTGATAAAGGTTTATTTTTCAACAGTCTGTAAACAGTTTATTATCAAAAAGCTGTTGAAAAAAACAAAAAATGAATGGACTCAATAATAAGATTAAATTTGGTCATTTAGAGACATTCCTTATAAACTATAAAGAGGATCGGCTCCACTTTTTGATCAAAATGACATCGCGTTTTTGCCAACTGTCCGACAGGCGATATTTGATAAAGGTTTTATATAATTTTTCTAAAAATTGCAAGATCTTATCGTAAAGAAATATTTTTTCTAAAACAACGCCTTCCATATCTTCCGGGCTTTCCGGCGCTGCAATTTTGGGTGTCTTCAGACTGCTCAGATTGAGGCTTTCGCCCTTTAATGTGAATTGCCATTTTTGTTCGGCGGATCGGTACACCAGGTTCAGTTCAGCCACCAGAGCACCTTTTTGCAATGCCAGCATCGCTTCTTCGAGACCGGCATTTTCGCCCTTAATGGTAATTCGTTCAACCTCCTTTTTATGCCGCTTTTCAAGAACAATCCGGTTGCCGATTTCCAGAGACGATAAATCCGGATCAGCCTTTCTGAGAATAGCCGGATCCTGATCAATCACGAACCACACCCAGGTTAAAAATTCTTCACCTAAAAATTTAAATCGGTTATATGCAACAGCAACATCCAACATGGTATGGATCGGGTTTCCCAAAAGGGGTGCGAAGCACCCGGTTTCACCCGCAACGACGGGGGCACTTCGCGCCCCTGTCTTTTCCCGCCTGGTGGTAAAATCCAAGCCACCCGCTGTGCGGGTGGTCGTCGACGCTTTATCCGCTAAACGGGGTCCGGGTCAGTTCAAGAAGAATATCTTTTTCATTACTCTTTAGATCAGAGGCATCGTGTGCCGCCGTATAGGGAATCATGCGAATTAGCGTTAAATCAAATGATCGCAGAAAAAGCGTTTCCAATTCCTCATTGCTCGCCTTGAGGTTGGAAAAAAACCATAAAATGGAATCCTCGTAATTCCAGATGATGTCATAAATATGGGGTGTCGCCGGAACCGTTGCATAGAGGCGATCCATGACCTGGTCGCGAATGCGCTCTTTTTCGCTACGGGACAAATAGGGTCGGCCGCTTTCCACCAGACGCCTGTCTGATTCGATGACCATATGTTTTTTAACCAATTTGGGCGGCACGCTTTTGCGATCAATTCGTAATGAAAACACCAGATAATTACCATATACAAAGGAGGACCCGCCAAAATGCGGCAGGTAGGGTTTCTCAAAAGATGTCCAGCCGACCACTTTATCCATGGCCGGATCATCTATTTCTGAAATCGCGTTTTTTTTAAGCCCGGCCCCGATCTTTTCCAGAATGGGATTTTCAAGTTTTCCCCGGACCTGGTAACGCGTTATGGAAACCGAGCTGGACAGTAAACTCATATTATAACGATTTCATCTGCTGATAAAAAAGCGTGTCGAGATTAGCGCTGGTTGTCAAAAAAAACGTGCCAGCACCGCTCTAACCGAAAATGGTGAAATACCATATATGGTATATTTCATACAATAACATGAGAATATAGCGTGTTTAATTAAAACAGACAAGCGAAATTTAGGGTTAAAAAAAGATCGCAAAAGTGGTATGGACAATCGGTTATGCGGTTGGCCTGTGTGCCCGTAGCGCCGGATTATTATTAGGATCTTGAACCCGGTACAGGGCAGGGCCGTATCTATTTCGATTGAGAGATGTCGATGAAATTTATTGCCGATTTACACGTACATTCCAAATACTCCCGGGCGACTGCAAAAAACCTTGATCTGGAAAATTTATACATTGCCGCCCAGCTAAAAGGTGTTACGGTTGTGGCAACCGGCGATTTTACATACCCGGCCTGGTTTGAAGAAATTTCAGACAAATTGGTTGCCGCTGAACCCGGTTTATACAAACTCAAAGCGGAACAGGCGCGGATTTGTGACCTTCGGGTTCCGGAAGCCTGCCGCGGTCCGGTTCGTTTCATGCTGGTTACTGAAATCAGCAACATATATAAGAAGAACGACAAAACGCGTAAAAACCACAACCTTGTGTTTGCACCGGACGTCGCTGTTGCCCGGCGCTTAAAAAATCGGCTGGATAAAATCGGCAACATTCGATCAGACGGGCGACCGATCCTCGGTCTCGATGCCCGGGATCTGCTTGAGATGGTGCTTGAGACCTCTGATGAAGCATTTTTAATCCCGGCCCACATCTGGACCCCGTGGTTTTCGGTGTTGGGATCGAAATCCGGATTTGATTCGGTTGCCGATTGTTTTGAAGATTTAACCCCGCATATTTTTGCGGTTGAAACCGGTCTGTCCTCTGACCCGGCGATGAACTGGCGCGTATCATCATTGGATGAATTTACACTGGTGTCCAATTCGGATGCCCATTCACCCCTCAATCTGGGGCGTGAAGCCAATTTATTCAGCACCGATCTTTCCTATGCGGCTATAAAATCGGCTTTGAAAACCGGCGATCCAGGAGAATTTCTCGGCACCCTGGAGTTTTACCCTGAAGAGGGTAAATATCATATCGATGGTCATCGTGCCTGTAAGGTTTCCTTCTGGCCCGCAACGACGCTCAAACATAATGGGCTATGCCCGGTTTGCAGCAAACCGCTGACACGGGGCGTATTGCATCGTGTTGAAGAACTGGCGGATCACGATGATGGCCGCAAACCAACTCGGCATGCGCCCTATCACAGCATTATTCAACTGGCGGATATTCTGTCTGAGGTGATGCAGGTGGGTCCCAAAACCAAAAAGGTCACCCGGGCGTATCGAAGCGCTTTGGAAAA
>JASFGN010000280.1:0-5186 GCA_050123735.1 Desulfobacterales bacterium
ATCAGCGGAAATGCCAGTGACGACGTCGTTAATTTGTGTTTGGCGTCACGGGTAAATTATCTGCTCGAAAAACCGATTAAACCCTATGCATTGCAGCTGGCGGTCCTCGCCATTACGGGTAAATACCTGGACTTTGCCAAAAAACTGCTGCAGGACCCTTCGTATGCCAACAGCGTCGCAAAACTATAAGCGCGCATGCAACCAGAGCCATGGCCAATTTCGAAATCATGACGGGGAGTGCCATCACGGCCTTATTTGACACCCTTATCCAGCACAAAACCCTCCTCAAACTGACCCTCATTGATACCGAATATGAGAACCTGACTCGGATTCTCAGGAAGGCGGATCATCAAAATAAAAACCACTTGGTTATCGGCATTCCGGAGGGATTTGAAACAGCCGCTGCCGATTTGGATGTCTGGCAAATACACTTTGAATTTAACGGACCGGATCAGATCAAATATACCTTTACAACTGTCGGCGGCGAGATTGTGGATAACCACCTCTACCTGAAGACCCCTCAAGAAGTAGAGCGCCTGCAGCGCAGAGAACTCTTTCGGATCGACGCACCGGAAGGCACCCGTATTCACTTCTCTAAAGATGGATATCGATTTGAGCTGAAAGTCTTGAACATCAGTCTCGGCGGCTCGCTGGCTGCATGGGTTCAAACCCGCATCGACATGCCCGCAAATTCACCGCTTGCAGTGGCCCAGCGGTTAGAAGACGTCGCTCTGGCATTTCCAGAGGAAGTTTTGCAGCAACCCATACAGGTGAAGGCCCTCGAAATAAAGCGCATCGAAAAAAGGTCTCAACAAAGCCGTTATGAGGTGGGTCTCGAGTTCTGTGAGATCAGCAATAGCGAAAAGAGGCGTTTGACCGACCTGATTTATGAATTGCAACGACAGTACCTGCGCCATCGGCTACCGGTAAACCTTTGAAGAGTGCCTGAAATTAAAAATGCCTAAAATGTCTGAAATCAAAATACAGAGTAAATCCGATTTTAAATTTTAGGCACTTTAGGCATTTTAGCGCATTTTAAATTTGCTAAATCTTGACCTGCATGCCCTCCCGGGCAAAAAAAACGTGCGTGTCCCCGGTCTG
The DNA here is from genome assembly GCA_050123735.1 of Desulfobacterales bacterium. Lineage (GTDB taxonomy): Bacteria > Desulfobacterota > Desulfobacteria > Desulfobacterales > JAHEIW01 > JAHEIW01. The sequence goes on from JASFGN010000280.1 coordinate 1,102, forward strand.
TCTGCGATCACACAGCAATTCTGTCAATTCATCCAATTGGGCGTCGGTTCGCATGGGATCATGGTGAAATAGAGCCAACGTCCCGACGTCGGATTGCCGGGCCGCATAAATCACAGACTCCATCGGTGAGTGCCCCCACCCTTTACGGAAGGTTTCGTATTCCTTTTGTGTATATTGCGCATCATGAATGAGCAGGTCCGCACCGGCAAAAAATTCTGCCATGCGCCGGTTTTCCTCTCTGGCAGCCGCCTCGCCTTGATGGGCCATAAGCGCATCAAAGGCCGGATCGCGAGAATCGGTGACAAACAGATTTTGAAACGGTTCGGTATCGTAAGCGGTGCAGCAAACCTGGCCTTTGTATTCAAATCGCAGCCCCAGACATAGCAGCGGATGATTCAGATATTTGGTCGTTAAACGGATATCGTCTCCCAGGTCAAAGCAGCCCTCCGCCAAATTGATATAATCAATATGGGCGGCCAGCTCTTGCTGGCGTACCGGGAAGTAACGGTAGGACAGCTGCCCGCCGATGACGGTTTCCAGGGATTCGGTCTCACATGTTACCGGACCGTAGACCCTCAGACAGGTTTCGGGCATAAAAATGGGCGTAAAAAAAGGAAAACCGATGATGTGATCCAGGTGGGTGTGCGTTAAAAAAATATCGGTTTTAAAAGGCCTGACGAAGGTTTGTTCGGCCAGCAGATGGTCGCCCAGCAGGCGCAGGCCGGAGCCTGCATCAATGATAATACGCCTTTGAACATCGGCGAAGATCATCTCGATGCATACCGTGTTGCCGCCATATCGGGTGGTTTCGGATCCCGGGGTCGGAATGGATCCCCGTACGCCCCAAAATTTAACGATCATGACCGGGTTTCCTTTGAGAAATTTCCAGAAATATTTTGGCACGATCAATTTCGGCAAGGACCGTATCCCGCACACGCGCCAAGGTGGACGCATCCAGGCCGACACGCGCCATCAGGAAGGCTGCATATTCGTCATCGGCTGGAGTGTCATCATCTGCAGCGTTTTCCAGCGACCGGGCGTAAAGATCGGCCAATGCAACCATAAATACCAGTTGAGGATTGTTGCCAGCAGCTTCTGCAGGCCGATGGTGATAGGTGAGAACATCAACGAAAGCCGGGCTCAAACGCCACTTGCGGGCAATCAGACCACCGACCATACTATGATCGAAGCCGAAGATGACGCTTTCAGCGTGAACTGCCGACCAGCAATTCTGTCTGGCCAGCGCCATGGCCTGCCGGGTTTCATCTGCGAACCGGTGGTTGAGCGGTATTTTACCCAGATCGTGTAAAAGCCCACCCACAAAATAGTCCTCCTGATCTGTCAGGCGCACCCCTTTTAATTCGGCCAGCCATTTGGCGATCACGCCGACAGCAACCGAGTGCTCCCAGAATGAAACCGGAGAAAAGGCTCCGAATCGTTTTGCAATCGGCAGTTGCTGCAGGATGGCAAAGCTTAACACCAGGTTTTTGACGGTATTCACTCCCAGCATGATGATGGCACGCGTAAGCGAAGAAACCGGGTGCCGAAGTGAATAATAGGCGGAGTTGATCAGCCGCAGCACCTGGCCGGCCAGCACCGGGTCAAGCGAAATCAAGCGATTCAGATCGTTGGGTGAAGATTGTGGATTGTTGCAGGTTTCGAGGACCTTTGTTGCGGTCGTCGATAGGCTCGGCATACGGGCAACATAAGCCTCGATTTGATTTAAATACGACGTTTGATGGCTGGAAAATGCATGCATCTTCAACGCCGTGGTATCAATAAACCGGGATGTAATCACCCCTGTTGAATTTCATAACTTCCAGGGACGTCGCAATCAGAGTGCGATGGACAATATCTTTGAGACCATCTTCATCGGGCATGCCCTTTAGCAGCGCCGACAGCTGCTCTTGTTTTTTGTCGATTGTATTCAAGAGCGGTGCAATCTGTCGCAGGGTCACTTTTGGATCTGCCAGCTGGTCCCGATATTGCTCGAGTAAATCCAGCAGATTGTCGAGGCGCTTGACGGCAGCCTCTCTGGCTTCAGGCGACAGCGAGGTGGGACGAATCGCCCCCAGTGGGTTCGGCTGAGGGATGGTTTGGATTTTAGCCGCCTGGGTCTTAGAGCGGTCGACGGACGCTTTGAGGATCTTATTAAATTCGTCAGTCGCAGTTGCTTGTTCGGATATTTGTTTATCAGCGTATGCGCTGCGTCCGATGTCATTGTTGCCATCAATTTTCATCATATGAATCCTTCATCCTTTTTTCGGAACATTATTGTGACATGCGCTATAATGCGATGCAGAGTAGACATGCAAAAATCATGCAAGCAAAAATTTCGATTTTAATTTTTTATATCTATCTCGAATTATTAACGATATTTTTAAAAAGGCTTTAAATCGTTTTGGCCGGCCGATCCTTTAGGCGGTAAAATTTGCCTTCAGCGACAGTTTAGCGCCCTTCGGCAGCATCGTCGCAGATCAATTCCTTTTCCGAGACCACCCGATTTTTACCGCTTTTTTTAGCCAGATAAAGGGCTCGATCGGCTCGGGCGATAACCGATTCGGCTGTGTCGCCGTTTTGATAAACGCTGATGCCGATGGAAACGGTGATGTTCAGAATATGGACGTCGTTGTTATCGTTCAATGCATAACGCGTGTCACCAACGGAGGCGCAGATCCGCTGGGCTTTTTTGGTGGCATTGGTTAATGACGCGTTGGGTAACACAATCACAAATTCTTCACCCCCGTAGCGTGCGATGAAATCATCGTTGCGAATCAGCCCCTGGCATTTCTGGGCCAGGGCCAGCAGAACACGATCGCCGGTGGGATGGCCATAGGCGTCATTGATGGCCTTGAAACCGTCGATGTCCACCATCAGAAGCGCAAATGCCGCCGGTGCCCGGGTGTTTTGTTCGACCAGAGAATCCAGGTGCTGATCAAGGGCTTTGCGGTTAAAGACCCCCGTTAGCCCATCCGTCACCGAGTCGACTTTGGCCTTCCTTAATTCAAGGTTGAGCGCGCTGACCTGTTTGGAAAGGCTTTTCAGCTGTTTGCTGTCGCGATTCTGCTTGGCGCGCACGGTTTTACGGATATTATCAATCTCAAGTATCAGGGCGTGCTTGAGCTTTTTAATGTCGTCCAGACGGGTAACCTGCTCGATTTTTTCACTTTGCCGGTAGATCCTCTGATGATATTGCTGGTTGTCGGTATCCAGGGTGACCATCGCCCTGGCCAGCAAGTCAATGATATCTTTGAGCTCTTTTTCACGCTCCGTCAGATATCGATTCTGCCGATCGATAAACCCTCCAATCCGTTTACGATGCTTGCGGAAAGCGGACACCGTTTTCTTCAGTTTGGGGTTCTGCACAAACTCAGCTTCAAGTTCGCCCAGCTGCTGTTTAAAGACATCGCTTTTGAGCTCTTTGACATCAAGAGCAAAATCGTTGATGAATTGTAAAAGCGCTTGTATGGCAGACAGGAAAAAATCTTTTTTCTCCTGGCAGATCTCGAGAGATTCAGGTAACGCTTGCGGCGCATCGACCGCGGACGGATCTTTTTTTAATCCCCATTTCATTGAGTCAGCTCTTCACCCGGTTTGTCAACTGCGCGAAGTTGATAAAACGATTGATCATTGAGGTCAGGTACCGCCGTGATCAAAAAGGCCCCCGGCGGCTGTTTTAAGACAAAGACCGAACATTTTATTTTCAATCCATCGGCGCGATGGTTTTTGATGTAGATTCGGCATTCGGATTGGGTTCCCGGATCCCCCAGGGCCTTGCGTTTGACGCACGAAATGACCTGTTCCAGAGATCGCGGATGGATGATTTTTTCAATGCCCATGCCCACCAGCTGCTTTTGATGGACTTCACACAGCTCTGCCATTGCCGGGTTTCCAGCCCAGCAATTCAAATCTTTAATAATCGCCGCCGGTATTTCGAGTTGATGAATGAACTGAACCCGCGGATAATACGCTTCCCGGTAATAGCAGCATTTCTGGCATCCTTCCGTACAATTGAGTTTGCCGTCGTTGCGTGCGCTAAAGCATACCGGAAGTCTGTTTTTAAAAACGATGCACTGGCGGCAATT
>JASFGN010000281.1:0-5178 GCA_050123735.1 Desulfobacterales bacterium
GGATCCGGTTGACCAGAAATATGGGAAACAGAAGCTGGGCGTTGCCCCGGGGCGCAAAACACAGCAAGACCATTTCAATGACCATCAAGATACCGGTAAAAACCAGCAAATTGCGGCGGCCGACCGTGTCGGCCAGGGCGCCGGAGGGCACCTCCAGCAGGACGATGGTGGCCGCCCAGACGGCGTTGAGCAGGGCAAACTGCTCAAGGGTCAGGCCATAGTCTAAGAACAAAATGGTGAATACCGGGTAATAAAAGCGGCAGTTGAAAAAAACCCGAAAGGCAATAAACAGGCGCACATTGCGGATCTTAAACGGAGATGTCGTCGGTGGTGTCTGCAATGCGGTTACTCAGCTTCTGTTTTTATGTGGCTTGCCTGAAATGCTAGCGATCATTGAACTTAGTGGAAAATGCCAACCGGCGGAATAATAGAATATTGGAATACTGAAATGATGGGAGCTCCTATTTTGCTCGGACGGCACTTTTTGAACCCGTTTCCAGTATTCCATCCTTCCAACAATCCAGTTTAATTTATTCTTTGCGCCTTAGCGTCTCTGCGTGAGGCCATTCAGAATTTCACTTAATCATCAAGTTCAATCCGCACCAGCGGCGCCGGCCACCGTTCGGATGTCACCCAGACCGATTTCCCGTAAAAACCAAAACAGACGGCTTCCTGCTGCATCAATGTTTCAAATCGCAGACGCGCAGGCTTTTTCTGGAAGGCCTCGGACCAGTCGTCTCCGGGCCTGCGCCGGAACAGATAAGCGTGGTTGTAGGTCAGTACAACCGCAGCCAGGCCATCGGGCGACAGATCCATGTCGGTCGGCCAGCTGAAATGCGGCACGCTCTCCAGGCGGCGTGCAACCAGCGGTGCATCCACAGCAGCGGGCTGCAGCGGCATTTCATACAGCATGGGTGACAACCCGCGTTTGGTGAGCAGCAGGACACTTTGTGTGACCGGATCGACGGCTACTGCCTCGCAATCCTGCGGGCCGTCCTCGAAGGTAAAATGAATTTGCCAGGCGATCGGTACCGCAGTGTCACTGCCCAATCCGGCAGCGGTAATGGGCGGCTCGTTGACCACGTAAAGGGTGACGGTCGGGCGTTGCTCCCAGTTGTCGCCGACATCGGCAATCAAAAGATAGGCGCTTTCCTGCAACCGAAATGAAGCCAGCGCCTCCCAGTCGTTGTTGATGGCCCCCTCCACCCTGAAGGTGCCCAGATCGGCACCGTCGCTGCCGACGGCATACAGCAGCGGATCGTCACCGCCGTCGTTGATGGCCCACAGCAGGCCCGGGTAAAGACTGGATGCCGCCAAACCGCTGACTTCCTTGAGTTGCGGATTTTCCAGTTTGCCCGCCTGCTGCGGTTCACCCACAACCTCGGGCGGCGCGCCCTTTGTGAGCATATCACCGGTGCAGGCGCTAAACGTCAGAAAAGCAGCAACAATCACCAGTGGCCCGAGCAAACTTCCCGGCAACTGCCGATTCGCAGACTGTTTTTTGAAAGCCTTTGGTTTCACTGTTTGCGGCCGTCATCCTGTCGTTCTGGTTATATTAAAAATGAATTGCAGCGTCGATATTAATTCCCGCCTGATTCGAATGTCAAGATGTTAAACGCAGGGGCGATGAGGGCAGGTTCAAAGCAAAAAAAAGGGGGTCACCGAAAGTGACCCCCATTAATTTGCACCTGATTTTTTATAGGGGTTTTCAAAAAGCGTTCCGATTGCGGAACGTTTTTTTGCGACAACACTTATGCCGCCATCCTTTTTTGGGAACATTCATATGACAACCGGCATAAATTTTCATTTTCAGGCTTAATTGGCGAAAATATTATCCAGGCGCTCCAGGTCGTTGATCATGCCCCATTCACCGCCGCCTTTTTCCACCTTGCTGCGCCAATCTTCGACCCGCGCCAGGTATTCTTTAGGGTCGATATTGTCGCCCCGCAGCTTGGTGACGTTCAGGGCAATGACGTGGTATTCGGGCAGCTGGAAGGGGATATCACGCTTGTATCCCTTGGCCAGCTCCTCCTTCAGGTCCGAAAAAATAAGAATGTATTTTTTGCCGGACTCAGCCTCATTCAGGTATTCAATGGCCTGCAAAATACCGCCCGAAATATCGGTGTAGGGGCTGCCTTGGACGGTTGTCACAAAGCTTTCCACCTGCTGCATAAAGGCCCGTTTCTGATTGTTGGCCACCGATGGCCGCTCATCAAAGGTGACTTTTGAGATAATATCTTTTTCACTGAAGCTTCCGGTATCGATGCGGGCCACTGCCAGGGTGTCGCCGGGGGCCAGAACACCCAGCAGGTAGTTGAGGATTTTCTGGGCTTTATTGAGCTCCACGGCATACGTGCCGGAGGTGTCCAACAACATATAAACTCCTGTGGAGCGGCTTTTGATATCGGTGCAACCCGCCATCAGGATACAAACAACAATCGCCAGTGCGAATAGTTTTTTCATTCCTGCTGCTCCTTTATTTGAATCGTTTCGTCATAACTGTCTGCGGCTTCCTCGACGAGATGAGAATCCTCAGGGGCTGCGGATTCGGGCAAATCGACCTTCTTGCTTTTGGTAGCCATAATGATGCCCTCCAGCCATATGGCCGGAAAAATGGCCAGGTCATACACGTTGACGATGAACCTGCCCAGATAAAAGCCGATGTTGCCCAGCAACCGCAGCAAAAATGCGAACATCCTGAGCAGCCAGGCCGCCCCTGCGCCCAGCACGGTGCGCGAAGAGGTCACAAACATCTCCAGCGGAATGGCCACAAAGGCCAGCGCAAAGGGCAGGATAAAGCCCAGGACCATCTGGCCGACGGTGGGGATAATGCTGGGGGGCAGGCCCATTTGTTCGGCACCGGCCAGGGTCTGGCGCAGCATTTCCATGTCGTGGGCGATGCGGTCCCGCATGAAGGCCAGTGCTGATTCCACCCCGGCCAGGATGGCCAGCAGGGTAAAGGTAATGATGATCATGCGGTGGCGCATTTTATCGTCCATGGCGCCGATAATCGGAAACAGCCGGGTGATGCGCAAAGATTCCATCAGAAACAGACCCATGGTCAATTCGACCAGAATAATCACCAGGCCGGCCACGTCAGAGGTTTTAAAGGGGCCGATGTAACTGGCGCCGCCCACCATTTCCGACATGGGCAGGGCAATCAGGTTAAAATTGATGATGGCGCCGCCGATGGCAATCAACAGCACCAGTCCGGCAATGGCAAACTGCGTCAGCGCCGAGGTCGATAAAGCGCGCGCTGCGGCGTCTGAGCCGGCGCGGATTTTCTCGTATTCGTTCATGCTCCGATCAACCGTTTTGGCCCGGTTTTTGATGTTGTCGATGGAACCGGTGATGCTGTCCAGGGATCTTTGTACCTTGCGCCAGAACGGCATCATCTTATTTAAAATGCCATGGCGCGCGGCGGTGGAATTGCGATAATCCTCGATGGCCTTTTTGTTTTGCTCGGTCAGCGAGCGATTGATCTCTGCCAGCATATTGGCCACCATCGAGTCGCCGCTATGCTCGATTTTGGCTATTGACTCGATTATCGGCATCCAGTTGGGCAGCGACGGCGGTACATCGGCGCTGCTGGTGTAGTCTTCATCCAGCTTGACGATGACTTCCGATAACTGTCGGTGAACGTTGGGATACCCTTCAAGGTCGCGGGTCACGGCAGCGGCGATGCGATCAAATTCGCGCTCAACTTTTCTTTCAGCATTTTCCAGGCCGGCTGCCATCAGAACTTCCCGGTTGCGCAGCGCCAGGCGCTTTTCGGCCGACAGCACCGAAGCGGCGCTCAGGCGCAGGGCATTACGTATAATCTTGCTGAACGACATGATCACCTGGTGAAACGGCCGCCTTGCAAAATAAAGGGCCAGCAGAAACAGGACGATCCATATTAAAATGGATAGTGCCGGGCTACTGGTAATGTTCAACATATTGGCAAACGTCATAAAGCCCTCCATTTTCGATCATACCGCTTTGGATGAAAATGGCCCGAAGTCCCAAAATCGGTATAAGCGATTGAAAAAAGCTATAAATTTGCTATGTTTTTTTTGACAACCACCCTGGATGTCTCTGGCAAATAATGAGGGCAACGTGATCGATTCAATGTGCTCGTGGTTGTCGGACGGCAGTTTTCGGAGTTGATATGGTTGCCATCAGTTTATCAAAAAACAGGTTCAATATCAATTTTTAGCAGCCCTCAATTTTGTGCTGATTCAATTTTTATCCCGCTGTTGCAGACAACGACGGTGATTGGCCGGCTAAATGAAAGCCACGCCCTGCGGGCGTGGCTTCTGCCTAAAATGCACCTCTTTTATTCCTTTTGGTTGCTTACTGGGTAATTTCAAAATTGATCGTTTCCAGCAGGTTTCCCGATGTGTCCATTACATCCACGTGCCACGCTCCGATCTCGTGGGCCTGAATGGCTTTTGAACTATAGGTGCGCCAGCTGCTCGCGTGCACAGCCAGAGATACCCGTGCGCGCTCGACATCGCCGTAACGCCAGATATGCACGACTTCGGTGGGCGATTCGGCGCCCACTATTTTAGTAAAGCAATACAGCCGGGTTGTTGAATTGGCAAAACGGGTTCCGACATTGACCGCTTCACGCTCTTCGACCCGCTCACAGATGGCGGCCGCTTCAACGTCAAGTTTGTCGGTCTGCTGAGCGCCGGCTGCCGGGATCAATAAAGACAGACACATTAGCCAAATGACGACAACGGAAAAAGAAAGTTTGGTTTTCATTCACTGCCCTCCTTAAATCCAAAATGGTCGCAAAATTCTCAATTGGTCGTGAACGCAATTGAGACACCCTGATGCGGTGCAATAAATGTTACGAGATCGCATATCGGCATGAATAATAATAAACTTTAGGATTTTTTCAGTGTCTGCGTCTGCCGGTTCCGGTGTTTGCTAAGGTCGAACAATTCGATTTTACGATGAATATTAAGCGGGCAATGCAGACCGGTGGCGTCATGCGGGGGGGGGTAATGAGAAATTCACTGCAGAATGGATCTGAATCCAGCTGTCCGGAGCCCGGTCCGGACAGCTTATTGTTTTACATTACCTTCAAACCGGGACGGCTCGCTAAAGTATTTTTCCGGGTCGCTCATCAGGGTTTCGAGTCGATACCGATAATACCCGATACGGACCCGCTTGTTTTTTTGCGAGCCG
>JASFGN010000282.1:0-5173 GCA_050123735.1 Desulfobacterales bacterium
ATCGCTGGATACCCGTTTGCCCCAGGGCTTGCTCGATCCCATTGTCGGCAGGCCGTCGGTCAACAAGAAAATGTTATCCGGAGCAGGCTTCATCTTTTGCAGGGCCGTGATGGCGTTTAAAAGACTCGTTCCCTTTTCCGGGACAACACTGCGGATCCCGTTGGCGGCCTGGTTGAGCTGGTCTACATTCCCGGCGTCCAGCCAGGTTCCCGCGGTGCCTTCGAGCAGCGGGCGGGCATTTTCGTTAAATGCGTATATCTGAAACTGGCTTGTCGGCGGCAGCTGCGCGGCCAGCCAGTTGACCGTTGCGACCACCTGACGCCATTTGGCGGATTTCAGCTTTTCTTTGGTGTTCAGGTTGCGCCTGCGGATGATGCCGACAACCGTTTCATCCAGCATGCTGGCGGAGGCATCCACCAGGATAAAAATTCGCCGCCCGCCCATCTTCAGATCCGTTAAATATTGACGATCGCCCTGACCCGGAAATTTTCGCAAGCGGGTGCCCTGGTCATCCTGAGTTTTAGCCCCGGCCCGCAGGCGCTTGAGCTCTTCCTCAATGGATTTCAGATCCGCTTTTAATTTGTTGACATGCGCCTTGGTGGCCAGGGTGTCTTCCTTCTGGTCGGACAGTTCGATTTTTTTGGGCTCCAGTATTGCAATTATCTGGCGGGACAAACCTTCTGTGCGCACCAGATCTGCTTCGGCCTGCTCCAGGGAATTACGTGCCAGAACCAGATCTTTTTTGGCTTCAAGAACCGCCTGCTCGACGCGCTCGGCTTCGGCACGAAAATCCGATGTGATCGCATCCCGTTGCGCCGCACTTCTGGCATTGGCCAGCACAAACAAAAGGATAACGGCGCCCAGTCCGCAGGTAATGATATCCAGAAACGACAAATTGAATACGTTGACGGCTCTACGTTTCATGGGTTGATCTGTCCAGGCATGCGATCAGTTTTAATGTTTCACCCGGTGTGCCGACCCGAATAACCTGGCCGAGTTCCAGCACGGCTCTTCCGCTCACCGGCTCTTCGTTTACAAAAGTGCCGTAAGTGCTGTGATCATCTAAAACAATCTTATTACCGTCCAGTCGCACCGAGCAGTGTTTGCGTGAAACCCCGGCTACCTGCCCCCTGATCTGAATGCCGGATGCGTCCTTAAGGCTTGCAAGACCAATGATTAAGGGCTTTTCGCCAATCGGATAGGCCAGATCGCGGTACAAAATGTGGGTCGGTCGCTGTTGCGCGGGCAGCGTCTGATGTGACGCTTCAACCGGCCGGTCCTGTTCAACCGGCAACGGCCGGGTGGTTAGAAACGGAGCGCTGCGCTCGTCTTTTTGCTGACGCAGCGTTTCGTAAAATCGTAATACGCCCAGGGCACCGGAGCCGGCCGGCAGCGCAATTATCCTGCAATTTTCAATTGCGCTCAGCATCGTGTTAACCCCCGGCAGGCGGGCAAGGCGCTCGGTGAGCAGCAGCACCCGTCCGGACGCGCCCGGGTCATAGCGATCGCATAAACGGCTAACCAGGCGACGTATTTCCTGCATGACGGGCCTGGCCATGTCGCCAAAAAGCTCTCTTGTCAGCGTAACGCGATAGACTTTGGAACCACCTGTCATTTCAAAATGAACACTTGAATGTTGATTGAACTGTGCCAGAACACCGGGCAACCGATCGTAGAGTTCCTGCTCGCTGGCGGCCTGGTGCAGTGGATCAAACCGGGTGTGGCGCACAAATTCTTCCGCGATGGCATCTACCCATCTTCGGTATAATGTGCTCAAACCAATGCCTTGTGCAGAAATGGTCTCTTCGCGGCTTAGCTGGTCGGTCCGCTGCAGATGGCTGATTTCAAAACGATGCAAATGTAAGTCCAGGTGCAGGCATAATCCCTGAGGTTCCTGATCCGGCACCGCAGCTATGGCGAGGGGGGCAAACCCTTTTACACGGGTACCCAATTCATTCGCGATGCCCAGAATCAACCCTAAATGCGCACGCGTGTAAAAACCCGGCACCGCAATAATCATTTCGGCCGCGTGCTGCTGGATACGCTTCCAGATACTGGCAAAGTGCTCATATGCGACCTCAGCATGATTTTGCGCAAACGGGTTGGGCTGTTCCAGTGGCTCGGTGTTTAACTGGTCCCAGAATTGATTGAGGATTTGTCGGGGATAAAGATGTGCTTTTCTTTCAGCGACCGCGCCAACTGCCAATCTTTTTTTTTCGGGTAGCGCGAATCCAGGGCTCTCCACGCTGTCGCCGTCGACTTTCAACAGTCCGGGCGGATCACCGCCGGCAACCAGAATGCCAGCATCACTCAGTTCGACGCCTAATACGCTCATACGTTTACTTTCGTTTCACGTTAGTGTTCAGGTATCAGGTTCCAAGATTCAGAGGACAGAGGTCAGAAAATAGAAAACATATAAGAGACTAAAGTTTCGAGCTTTTATCGTCTGTCCTCTGACTTCTGACCTCTGTCCTCTGTATTCATTATTTGACATACAGATGACCGATGAGATTTTGATCACAATAGGTTTCCGCATCCAAAACATAGCGCTCCTGCATTTGCTGTAATTGATGCAGCAAGAACATCAGACCGATGCTGATGAGCAACGCAATCAGAGTTGAATTAAAAGCCACGCCCAGGCTGCGGGTTACATCAAAAATATCGCCTTCGATGGCCTTATGCGCCTGGCCCAATGCGTCGCCAATACCCCGCACGGTGCCAATAAACCCGACAGACGGGATGGCCCAGGCAATATAGCGAATCATGGACAATTCGGATTCCAGGCGTTCGGCTTCCGAATCGCAATAAGCTCGGGTGGCGCTGGCCACATCCTGAATATTGCGAGTGGTGCTAAATCGCTGCAGTCCGGCCAGCAATGCTCTGGGTACCAATGCATCGCGCTGCTGAGCGGGTAGTGCCTGTATTTGCCGGGATACATCCCGGGTGTCCTCCGGTAAAATACGCACACCTTCTGCCACCGGAATCAAATCCATTTGCAGCAATGCCCGCTGGCGGGATGTTTTGAAAGCCTTGTATCCCATAATGGCCATCGCCCAGAACATCAGAATAAAACAGGTTTCCTGTTCGTAATCACGGATAATGACGAACACCGAGCGTTCCATGACCTGTGATTTGTTTTCAGCCATCGCGATGGCCTGTTTGGCCAAAATGGCATCGGCTCTGGGCCGTATCACCGCCACATAAATGGCATGCACGATAATGACGATGACAATCAAAGCAAACACCTGGTAAAGGAATTCAAACGAAAACGGAAATGTTTTTTTCATTAGGACCTCACATCTTCGGCTTTTTTACCGAAATGTACAGTGATGCCTTTGGGGCAAGTGCCTAAAATGCCTAAAGTGATCTAAAATGCCTAAAGTTAAGGATATTGTCTAATTTATATTTGAAAACTATATGTCGTATGGAAAGTCAACTGCCTGTTCCGCCTCAATTTGTTCCGAAGGTTGAAAATCTTTTAACGGCTTTTTTTTGATATCGGTTGATTTGTTTTCTTCATCGGTTTTCGATTCAGGTTCTGTGCTTGCAGGCGGCGCTGCCTTTGCATCGTTGCTATCCGTCTGTGTCTCAGCCTGCGCAATCGTTAGCGGATCGAGATTGGATGGTACTGACCCGGCGTTCCATATCGCGGCAAATACAAAACCCACTAATACAGCAGTGATTATTGCCTGCTTTTTGAAGCCTTCCAGTGTTTTCATGGTCATGATCCTGTTTGCGAATTTCGATGAAACACCGCTTTATCTTAGTTGGCGTACCGGGCGATCCGAAAACCAAGATCCGGGCGTTTGCTGTTGCTGTAATCACGATACGCCAGCCTCAATTGGCTCATACTGGCGTCTTTCCAGCTTGCGCCCCTGACCGTATGATGATTTCCCTGTGAGGGGCCGGTCGGATCGACATCGGTCTTACTGTTATTATAGGTATAAATTGTGTAAAAGTCATGGCACCATTCGGAGACATTGCCGCCCAGGTCAAATAATCCCAGACCGTTGGCCTTAAATTTTGCGGGGGGTGCCGTGCCCGCAAAGCCATCATTGTAGTTTTCGATAACGGCCGGTAATAGCTTTTGGGCGGAGGCATCGCCATAATTGCCTGAAGGCGTCGTCGGCGGAAACTGATCTCCCCAGGGGTATTTTAGGCCGGCAGAGTTGCCTGTAAAACGGGCACAGTATTCCCACTCCGCTTCGGTGGGCAAGCGGTAACCGGGGCCGATGGGGTCCGCGGCAACCAGGAGCCCCCCTTTATTGACGTATGCCGGCGGCAGGGATTCTTGAGCGCTCAACCAGTTGCAAAATGCGGCTGCCTGCTGCCAGGTTATCTGCACCACCGGATGATCTTTCTGGGATAAAGGGTGCCCGTTGAAGGCACCGGAATTGTGACTGGCCAAAAATTTTTGAAACGCTTCGTTGGTTACCTCCTCCAGGCCCATATAAAACGGTCGTTGCAGGTTTACTTTCCGAAGGGTTTCGTTGGTACGCCGGCCCTGTTCGCGGCGCGATGATCCCATGGTGAACGCTTGGGGCTGGATCAGCTTCAGCTTGTAGCCGTTTTTGGCTGTAATAACGCCGGCCGGCTCCGCAGGGGCTGATTGGCTTCGCTTCAGGGAGATTTTAATGATTTGCGGGTATCCGGGTCGCGGGGTGATCCGGGTACGATGCGGCTCGTATCCCGGTTTTTGGATCTCCAGCTGGTGGTCGACCGCCAGTAAGGTTAACTTGGAGGGCACGGTTCCCTGGTTTTTGCCGTCTACAATCAGCCGGGCATCAGCCGGCTCAACCTCAAATTGGACAACCCCCATTACCGGTTTTAATTCGACGGTCACCGTTTTCAATTTAGCGGTTGGCACCTGAACCGTTTGGGCCACGTTTTCATAGCCGGCCTTGGAGATTTGGATCTCATGCCGAATGTCCGCCTGCAAGGGGATCTTCAGCGGCGTTTTACCGACAAATTTCTGGTCGATGGTGACATTGGCGCCCGATGGGGTGGTCTGCAAGACCAATGTGCCGTCGGCCGGTTGCAGCTGGATCTCTTTTATCGATTGCGGTTGATTGGGCACAACAGCCAGCCGGGTTTGCCACGGTTTAAATCCATCGGCGCTTATTTGCAGCGTGTATTGGCCTTCGGGTAACTCAACCGTAACGGGCGTTTTGCC
>JASFGN010000283.1:0-5173 GCA_050123735.1 Desulfobacterales bacterium
TTTTTGGATTCTGGGAAGAGCTATGAAGCTTAAAAAAGGACATGTAGAAACCTTTAAATGCAGCTTCACGCAGCAAGATTTTGACCGCTTTGCCGATCTGACCGGTGATAATAACCCCATCCACGTAGATCCTGAATTTTCTGCCCGCACGCATTTCGGACGAACCGTTGCGCACGGGATGCTGCTGTATAGCACCATCTGCCGGGTGTTGAGCACCCGATATCCAGGCCCCGGAACCCTGCAAACAAAGCAGGATATGATGTTTCAGAATCCAACCTATACCGACACGGAAATCACTATTAACATAGAAGTCATTGATGTTGAGCTCCTGCGACAGCGGGCGAAACTGAATACCATGATCAGCCTTCCCGACGGCAAACTGGCCTGCAATGGGGGCACAGCACTTCATTTGCCGGGATGGCAGGGCGGGTTTCCGGGAATTGATGCCAGCATGGCGTCAGCCGGTGAATCAGAAGCGCAATCACTGAAGCGGCTGCAGGTCGGCCAGAGCGCCGCCGCAAAAAGGATCTTTACCGACCGGGATTTGGCTGCGTATGCCGATTTAACCAAAGACACGAATCCGTTGTTTAACGATGCGGTATTTGCACGTCAGCAGGGATTTAAGGACTGTATTATTCCCGGCCCTTTACTCAGTGGCATGTTTTCGGATTTGCTGGGAACAAAATTGCCCGGCCGGGGAACCAACTGGTTGAAACAAAAATTACATTTTCCGGCGCCGGCTTACATCGGAGATGAAATTACAGCAAGGGTTGAAATCGTCAGGCTAAGACCGGAGAAGGACCTGGTGAATTTAATCGGTACGTGCACAAACTCAGACGGTGAATGGGTTTGCCAGGCGCAATCGCTGGTGCTCGTCCGGGAACTGGAGGAATAAAGCTTATGAAGGTCATTGGAATCGCCGGCAGTTTGCGGGCCAGAAGTAACACGCTGCACTATGTCAAAACCGGCTTAAAGGTGCTCAAGGAAGAGGGTATTCAGACGGAACTGATTTCGCTGCGCGGCAAAGAAATTAAGCCTTGTACCGGATGCTATGATTGCGTTAAGAAGAAAAAAGGTGTGTGCTCCATCAAAGGGGATGATTTCAACGACATATTTGCCAAAATGCGGGAAGCCGAAGGGCTGATTTTGGGCTCCCCGGTTTACCTCAGCTCTGTCGTGCCCCAGATGATGGCCCTGCTGGCCCGGGCCACATTCGTGGCCTACTGGAGCGATAAATTTTTCGCCGGCAAGGTGGGCGGACCCATCACCGTTGCCCGCAGGGCCGGCCACAACGTGGCGTTCTCGCAGCTGCTGCTGTGGTTTTTCTTCAACGGTCTGATCGTGCCGGGTTCCACTTACTGGAACGTCGGTTTGGCCGGAGCCGGCGGCGCCAGAGATGCAGCTGATGACACCGAGGGAATTCAGACCGTTATCAACTTTGCCCACAACATGGCCGGATTGATGAAAAAACTTTTTCTCGAATGACCGGATAAAGGAGGAAAACGGTGCAGGGAATCGGCTACTGGCTGACGAAAAGAGCGTTTCTGTCCGGAGACAGGGAAGCCCTGGTGGATGGCGAGCGCCGCTTGACATACCGTGAGTTGAACCACCGGGTTAACCGGCTGGCCGGATCGCTTCAGGCCCTGGGCCTCTCGCACGGCGACCGCTGTGCCATTCTGGCATACAACTGCCTGGAGTATGTCGAAGTGATTTTTGCCACCGCAAAGCTGGGTTTGATACTGGTTCCCTTAAATTGGCGGCTGTCACCGGCTGAGCTGGCTTTCAACTTTTCCGACAGCGGCAGCGAAACCCTGATTTTTGCTGCTGAATTCGCCCAGGTCGTGGAGCAATTAAAAACACAGGCGGCCATCAAGCGCATGATCGTGCTGGGCAGCAAGGTGACATCTGAGGCTGAAGTCTACGATGATCTGCTGGCCCGCCAGTCGGATAATGACCCGACAGTCGATCAAAAGGTCGGGCTGGATACCGCCCACATCATCATGTACACCGCCGGCACCACGGGCCGACCCAAGGGCGCCGTTCTGAGCCAGGGAGCCAGCTTCTGGAACGCCATCAACCTTGCGCTGGACATGAACTTCACCCCGGATGATCGCAACCTTTCGGTTCTGCCGATGTTTCACATCGGGGGCATCGGGCTTTTCACACTGCCCGTTCTGTATACGGGGGGCGCGGTTATCATCCAGCGCACCTTTGACCCGGCCGAAACACTGCGTTTGCTAAAGGAAGAAAAAATCACGCTCTTTTTCGGGGTGGCGGCGGTCTTTCTGTTCTTGATCCAGCATTCCGATTTCAATGCCGAGGCCTTTGCAAACGTGCGGGTGGTCATGAGCGGCGGCGCACCGCTTCCCGAAAGTCTGGTGCGGCAATACCACCAGGCCGGAATTGTGTTGCAACAGGGCTTCGGCATGAGTGAAGCCGCCCCGAGCATTGCCACCTTGAGCAAGGACCTGGCCCTTGAGAAGGCCGGCTCCATCGGGCGGGCCTTATTCCATGTCGAGGCCAGAGTTGTGGACGGCAAAATGAACGACCTGCCGGCCGGCGCAAAGGGCGAGCTGGTTATCCGCGGCCCCAACCTGATGCAAGGTTACTGGAACCGGCCTGACGCTACAAAAGAAGCCTTTGAAGGCGGTTGGTTTCATACGGGTGATATTGCGCGTATGGACGCGGATGGTGACCTTTATATCGTCGACCGTAAGAAGGACATGTTTATTTCCGGCGGTGAGAATGTTTATCCGGCTGAAGTCGAGAATGCCATCTTTGAGTTGCCGCAGGTAGCCGAGACAGCGGTTATCGGGATCAAAGATGAGAAGTGGGGTGAAGTCGGACTGGCGGTTGTATCCCTTAAACCCAAAGAGCAATTAAATGCGGAAGACATCATGGCTTTTTTAAAGGAACGTTTGGCCAAATACAAAGTCCCCAAACAGGTCATTTTCGTCGATCAGTTGCCGCGCAATGCAGCCGGCAAGGTGCTAAAAAATAAATTGCGGGAGGAATATTCATAAGTCGCTTTTCTTAAAACAACCTTAGGTTTCTGACAATATGCTGTCTGTGCAATCACGAAAAGGGTTTAATTTGTGCGCGCTGTGCATCAATTAAGCTGTCTATCATCATCAGAAAGGAGGTTTAAAATGAACGGGAGAAAGAACGCTTTTGTAATTATCGTGCTACTGCTGATTTTGGCCTTTGGGGTGTCGCCGGTAAAGGCCGCCGAACCCATCAAGATCGGCATCATTCAGGGACTCAGCGGCCCCTATGAGGTTTACGCCAAGCAGGAGGTGACCGGCTTCGAGATGGGGCTGGAGTACTTCACCAAGGGGACCAACAAAATCATCGGCCGGGACGTGAAACTATTCGTCGAGGACACGCAGCTCAAGCCAGCCAGAGCCAAGATGCTGCTCACCAAGCTTTACAGTGACGACAAGGTCGATCTGGTCATCGGACCGACCAGCAGCGGTGTGGCCCTGGCCTGCCTGCCGGTGGCCCAGGAATTTAAGAAGATTCTGATCGTGGAGCCGGCGGTGGCAGATTCCATTACGGGGGAACATTGGAATCGTTACATCTTTCGCACCGGTCGTAACTCAAGCCAGGATGCTATCTCCAATGCTGTGGCGGCGGCAAAGCCGGGCGTCAGCATCGCCACCATCGCCCAGGATTACGCCTTCGGCCGCGATGGGATCGCAGCCTATAAGCAGGCCGCAGAAAAACATGGTGCCAAAATCGTTCACGAAGAATATGCCGACCCAAAGGCAACTGATTTTACCGCCCCGATTCAAAAGATGGTTAATGCCCTCGAGGGTGAATCCGGGACCAAATATATTTTTGTCTATTGGGCCGGCAAAGGGCCACCGACAACCCAGTTGCAGCAAAGTGGCCTTGACAAATACGGCATCCAGACCATTACGGGCGGGAATATTTTACCGGTCCTCAAGACCCTCAAGGGCCTCAAAGGAATGGTCGGCGCCACCTACTACTATTACGAAAACCCCAAAAATCCCATCAACGATTGGTTTGTTGAAGAGCATTTTAAACGCTATAATGAGCCACCGGACTTCTTTACCTGTGGCGGTTTTGCGGCCGCCAGTGCCGTTGTGCATGGCATCAACAAAGCGGGCAGCACGGATACCGAAAAGCTAATTGCCGCCATGGAAGGCATGGCGTTCGATACGCCAAAGGGCAAGATGATTTTCCGCAAAGAGGATCATCAGGCGCTTCAGACCATGTTCGCATTCCAGCTCGACGTAAAACCGGATGTGGAATGGGCCATACCCGTGCTCACAAAGGAATTGACGCCTGAGGAAACTGCGCCGCCTATCATGGTTGGGCAATAAGACTTGGTATCTGCAGTCGCTAACCTTGATTGGCCGAGGGCCAAAAGAATGCGTGCAGGTTAAAAAAGGAGGCTGGGTTGAGCACCCGGAAAACTGATGGCTGAAAACAGCTCCCAAGCAATAATCGAGACCCGAGATCTGACCATTCGTTTCGGGGGGCATGTGGCGGTGGACCATGTCAATTTTACCATGGCGCCCTTTACGTTGAAGTCGATCATCGGTCCCAACGGCGCCGGTAAGACCACTTTCTTCAATATGCTGACCGGACAATACAAGCCGACCGAAGGAAAGGTCTTTTTGAAAGGGAAAGATATCACCCATCTGGGCACAGCCGAGCGGACCAAGCTGGGGATGGGCCGTTCTTTTCAGCTGACGAATATCTTTCCCCTTCTCTCCGTGCTGGAGAATGTGCGGGTCGCCATCCAGTCCCGCGAAGGTTTTGGTTTGAACTTCTGGAGAAACTATCGTCATTTTTCGGATGCAGAAGATGAGGCTTATGCCATTCTCAAAGAGGTCCTCCTGGATGAAAAGTGGAACGCCACATCCGCTGCGTTGACCCATGGAGAGAAACGCAAGCTGGAGATCGCCATTCTTCTGGCCCTCAAACCGCAAATTCTTTTTTTAGACGAACCCACAGCCGGCATGAGCCAGGAAGAGGTGCCGGCCATTTTGGAAATTCTCAATCGGATCAAAGATGCCAGGGACAGAACCATTTTGCTGGTGGAACATAAAATGGACATGATCATGTCGCTTTCGGATACGATTATGGTTTTACAGGAAGGAAAGCTCATTGCAGACGGTGAGCCCGGCGACATCTACCGCAG
>JASFGN010000284.1:0-5172 GCA_050123735.1 Desulfobacterales bacterium
GCGCATTTGGCAACCATAGAGCCGCTGAGTCAACGCTATATTCACGACCGTCTGCGCGGCAGCTTGTTGTTGTCTTATGCCACGGTGCTGGAAAGTTTGATTGCCGATGCCAATCGGCAGCTGGGCATCCGCAACTTTATTTTCGGCCAGCCGGCTGATACGGGGCTCAGAGGCTTAAATCCAGGGCTGGCGCGCGGCCGGCTCAGGATTTCGCCGGCGGGTAAAGCGCCTGCCAAATTTGATTCAAAGGGTATTTATGTTTTGCCCTCGACCACCGAAGACCTGCCGCCGGTTGCCGGCATCCTGACCACCGGTGAAGGCAATATCTTATCCCATGTTCAATTGCTGGCTCGCAATCTGGGTATTCCCAATGTGGCCATTGACGAAAAATGGTTGCCCCTGATCCAATCTATGGCCGACCAGCAGGTCGTTTTGGCGGTCAGCCCGCGTGGAATTGTGCAGCTGGCCCTCGACGGCCCGCAGTGGAATTCCACCTTTGATGAGAATAAGGATCCCAAAGATTTATTGATTCGGCCGGATCTCAAAAAACTGGATCTGGATATGCGCCGCTTGCGTTCCCTGAATACGCTGCGCAGCGCCGATTCAGGTCGAATTTGCGGCCCTAAAGCCGCCAATCTGGGCGAACTCAAACACTACTTTCCCGAAGCCGTCGCCGACGGACTGGTGATCCCTTTCGGATTTTACCGGCAATTGCTCGAGCAACCCATCGAGCCCGGTGGCATTTCCGCTTTTCGCTGGATGCAGGATCAATACAAAATTATGCAACGCCTTAAGGGCGATATCCAGAGACAGGATCAAGTCATCAAAAAATTTCTGGAAAGGATACAGAACTGGATGCTAAACTTGGACCCGGGCGAAGAATTTCGCAATCAGCTACGGGCAGACATGCGAGAGACTTTCGGCCCGGATGGAACATACGGCGTTTTTGTGCGCAGCGACACCAATGTTGAAGATCTGCCCGGGTTTACCGGCGCGGGCCTCAATTTGACCGTGCCCCACGTCGTGGGGTTTGATAACATTATGGCCGCTGTTCAACGGGTATGGGCCTCGCCGTTTTCCGAACGCGCCTTTCGCTGGCGCCAGGCCTACATGGAAAACCCGGAACATGTGTATGCTTCCGTGCTATTGATGAAAAGTGTTGCCTCGGAAAAATCCGGTGTTCTGGTGACCGCCGATATTGAAAACGGACAGTCCGGCTACCTGACCGTAGCTCTCAACGAGGGCGTGGGTGGTGCGGTTTCGGGCCAAACGGCCGAGGAGCTTAAAATCAACATGCAAAACGGCGACATCCGCCTTCTGGCCCATGCCACCGATCCATACAAGCGCGTGTTGTTGGACGAAGGCGGTGTTTCAAAGATACCGGCCAGCGGAACGCCGGCATTGCTCAGTCAGGCCGAAATCCGCCATTTAATGGATTTTGCCCGCACGGTACCCGAGCGCTTTCCCAAATTGCAGGACGCCCAGGGCCAGCCCGTGCCGGCTGATATTGAGTTTGGTTTTTACCGGAATCAATTGATGCTCTTTCAAATCCGGCCTTTTCTGGAAAGCACCCGCGCACGGCAAAATCTTTTTCTAAACAATCTGGACAGCCGTCTCCAGCAAAATTATACCAAAAGGGTTAACCTGGATGACATCCCGCCGGAGGTGCAAAAATGAAAGCCTTTTTAATTGCGGTTGCCTGTTTGATGGGCTTGATGATTGCCGCCACCTGCGGTGCCTATCCGCTGGATGGTTACGCCTACACCGGCATTGCCAGAGTGGAAGCCTATCGGCTGGCCATGGAAGGTAAGGTGCGGGCGCCCAGGCAACCCCCGGGTGCGCTGCTGTCCATCGATCAGGTGGATATCCGCTTGGCAGCCGGGTCTGACTTTGAGATTCCGCCGCCTGACACTGAATTTGCGGCCCGGGTGAAAAATCTGTTGGGGGACGAAGCGGATCGCTATGCCTTGGCGGTACTGGATTTAAGCAATTTTGAACAACCCCGCTACGCCGAGCACCGCGGCACCGCAAGGGCCAACCCGGGCAGTGTAGGAAAGATTTTGATTGCCCAGGGCCTTTTTCAGGCTCTGGCGGATGTCTATCCGGATAATATCGATGCCCGTTTGGATATATTGCGCCATACGGTGATCACTGCCGATGAATTTATTCAATCGGATCATCATGTCGTGCCGGTCTGGCAGCCGGGCGCCGCGCGGGTGAACTATCCAAAAATTCAGATCGGTGATCAGGCGAGCTTATATACCTATCTGGACTGGATGCTCTCAGCCAGCTCCAACGCAGCCGCCAGTATGGTTTTGAAACATCTGATGCTGCTGGTTCACTTTGGAACCGCGTATCCGGTCAGCGAGACCGAGGCCCAGCAGTTTTTTAAGGATGCATCTAAAAAAGAGCTTGCCGCCCTGCTGGCACGGGCGCTGCAGGATCCGGTGACACGCAACGGACTGGATCTTGAGCAACTGCGCCAGGGGTCCTTTTTTACCAGGAAAGGCAAACAGCTGGTGCCGGGCACAACCAGCTATGCCACCCCGCAGGAACTGATGCGCTGGTTGATCAAGCTGGAGCAGGGAAAGCTGGTGGATGCTTTTTCGAGTCGTGAAATCAAGCGCCTGCTGTATATGACCCAGCGGCGCATCCGCTATGCTTCAGCACCGGCGCTGGCGGATTCGGCGGTCTATTTTAAATCCGGTTCACTGTATAAGTGCAAACCCGAACCGAATTTTAAGTGTAAAAAATACCACGGCAACGTCACCAATATGCTCAATTCGGTGGCCATCATCGAGGCACCGGCCGACCAGCGGCAACTGTATTATATGGTGGTGGTCATGTCGAATGTATTGCGCAAAAATTCAGCTGTGGTGCATCAAACACTGGCCACGCGCATTCATCGCATGCTGGAGAAGTATTATAAGGTGGGAAAATTTAGTTCTGGTTCGTCACCGTCTGGCAGACAACCTCGTCAAGGGCAACAATGAGTTTTTGAAGCCATTGTTCTCCTTGATGACTTTTGGCCAATGCGACGGCAATATAGCGTCGGCCGTCGTGCTCGATGATGGCGCTGTCGGAATGATAGGGTCCCCAGGTGCCGGATTTGCGGTAGATTTCTGAATCCGGCTGCACGGATCGAATCCCTTTGACGAATTTGTGCTCGATTTCGGTTTCCGCCAGAATCGCTTTCATGAGTTCGCTGAGTTGCGGTGAAACCAGCTGGCCGGTTTCCAGCAGGTAATAAAAGCGGGCCACCTGCAAAGCAGTGGCACCGTGGGAAAGATTGTGGAGGGGATCGCGTTTGCGGGCCGGGGCCTTGCCGTATTCTTTACCGACCCAGATGCCGCCGCCGTTTTCAGGATCATACAGACGGTAACGGGGCGATTGCAGCAGTTCGGCAAGATAATCGATTCCGACCCGATCGAGCATCTCGGAGGCCGCCGAGTTGGACGAGCGCCGGATCATCTGTTTGAGTTTTTCAAGGGTTTCGTCGTCAAGGGTCATTTCGCCGGCAGCTATTTTTTCAAAGGCACCTAAAAGGATGGCAATCTTGGGTAAACTGGCGGCATACATCATTTCATTGGGATTAACGTAAGCCATGCGCGGATCGGAAACATCGGTGATGTCAACCACCACAATGCTCAGGTTTTTATGCTCGGTGGCGCCATCCAGCTTGAGGGCATTGATGCGCTTTTCCAGGGCTTTTTGCAGGCGGGGATCACAGCTCTGGGTCCAGTAATCATCCGCAGACTGCGCACCGGTCAGACTGGCACAAATCAGAACAAAAAAGATCAGCGCTAATAATTGTTTCAATCTGTCCATAATGATTATTATTACGTAATAGCCGGAAAATGCAAGCACAAAATTCAAAAAATGACGTTGGTGCCGAATGTGAAGCCCGATACCCTGCGTTACGCACCCTGGGGGCCCGGGCGGGGTTTTTATTTTTGAACTTTTTTCTAATTATCATGGCGCTTTATCAGCTCAAGCCGGCCAGCCGTTCCCTGTTCATCGAAACGCTCGGTTCTGAGCAATTGCCTTATATATGGATCGCCACGGCCGTGACCATGGGCGCATTTATCACCTATTATCACCGGCTGGTCGAGCGCCACAGCCGCATCAACGTGGTGCTCGGCACCTGTCTGACCATCTGTTTGTTATTGGTTGTTTTTCGTTTGCTGCTCAAATTTCCCGGGCCGATCGCGCCGGCCTGTTTTTATGTCTTTGTCGATATTCTGGGCGTGGTCCTGGTGGAACAATTCTGGAGCCTGACCGACTCGATTTACACCACCCATGAAGGCAAATCCTGGTACGGGCTGGTGGGAACCGGTGGTCTGGTTGGCGGGGTGGCAGGCGGCTGGGTTGCGGCCATGCTGATCAAACACACACCGCTACAGACACCGGATCTGTTGCTGACCGCCGCCGGCATCATCGGGACGATCTTCGTCTTGACATGGCTGATGGGACGCGTGGGTATTTACTGTGAGGTCGAGCACGTGGTTCGCCCCCATCAGAAGGTTAGTGGCGGCTGGCGTATTCTGGGCCACAGTCGCTATTTGTTGCTGATTGCTGCCATTTTGCTTTTAGCGCAGCTGGCGTCGCCGCTGGTGGAATATCAATTTTTGAATACAGTAGAAAGCGCCTACCCGGACCGTGAAGCGCGCACGGCCTTTTTGTCTCTATTTTTCAGTGTGTTGGGCGTCCTCTCGATTGGGGTCAATCTGGGGATCACGCCCCTGGTGCATCGTTATCTGGGGGCGATTGCCGGGTTGCTGGTTCAGCCGCTGATGATTTTTATCTTTTCCTGGTGCTTTTTTCTGCAATCAACGCTTTTTTTCAGCAGTGCCGCTAAAATTAGCGATCGGGCCCTTTCGTATTCCATCAACCGCGCATCCAAGGAGCTGTTGTACGTGCCTATCGACTCTGTCCTGATCTACCAGGCCAAAGCCTGGATTGACATGTTCGGCTACCGTCTGTTTAAGGTATCCGGCTCGGTGGTCATCCTGCTGTTCACCCAATGGCTGCCCTTCACTGTCAGCTTGCCCCAGCTCAGCTGGTTTACCATCTCGATCTGCGCCATATGGATCGCCATCATTTTCGTACTGCGCCTGGATTATCAGGTGGCCTGCGATTCGTCGGGTTCATAGGTTCAGAGGTTCAGGGTTC
>JASFGN010000285.1:0-5166 GCA_050123735.1 Desulfobacterales bacterium
TAACGGCGGCGGCAACGGCGGCGGCAACGGCGGCGGCAACGGCGGCGGCAACGGCGGCGGTAAGGGATAGTATCTGGTGATTGGGGTTTATAAGGTATGACTAAATAGCTCTAAATCCTTTAAAATTATTGAACCTCATAGTTGTTAAGTAATAAAAATATCGCTAACTGACCGGATCTGGAATGGTGGCAAGATATGGACTGAGAATGGAAAAAATTTATAGTGTATAATGCTCATGGCAATAAAACAAAATCATCTTTCAACAAAATTTATTTTTTATTGTTTATTGTCTCTTTGGGCAGTAATGTCACTGTTTGGCTGTAATCAAACCTCAAAGAATATTCCACCAGCAAGTGCCTTGATAAGTGGTAATGTAACATTAATATGGAACGAAATTCCAGAAGCTGCCTCATATAACGTCTATATGTCTCAGTTACCAGGCGTCACTAAAAGAAATGGTTATAAAATCCCTAACGTTACAAACCCCGTTAAAATCACTCAATTAGAACCCGGCAAAACTTATTATTTTGTTGTAACTGCGGTCAATGGGTCAGAAGAGAGCAAAGAATCAAAGGAATTAACATATACCGCAGTTACGGATAAAATTGGGCTCCTTTATTGGAAGAATCTTTTTGACAAATCAATACAGGATCAGAAATCCAACGCCGCTGAAACAGGACAAGAAATTAAAGATCCACCAGAGAAAACCACAATAGTGACTGAGAGACAACCTCTGGAAAGTGAAGCGCTGAGTGAAAAGGTTTCTGTTGATGAAAAATCTTCAAACGACTTGGCAGAAGAAAGAGTTGCTCAACCTGCAAATATCGAGGAAGGTCTTACTGAAAATTCGAAGCTGGCACTCGAAAAGATGCGCTTAAGAGCCGCTCAAATGCTCCTTGACTCTCCATTTCATATTTTTTTTGAGCAAGATTCAAATGAACTTTCACCCAAGGCCATAGAAAAACTGGATCGGATTTATGAAATTCTGGCAAACAACCCAGCTGCCAGGTTGACGCTCAACGGCTATACGGATAATAGCGGTTCTTCTTCCTACAAACAAATGGTCTCTGAGATCAGGGCCAATTCAGTCAAGAGCTATCTATCGGGCAAGGGGATTAAGCTTTCCCGACTGTTGGCTTCCGGTCATGGTGCGAAAAAATATATAGCCAGCAATAAAAGTGCAGAAGGAAGACGTTTAAATCGACGAGTTGAAATTGAACTCATTATTCCTTGAAACAAACCATTCCAGTCCTTACAAGTCTGATAAAACTAACACCATCAAAGCCTTTGATACCTTCAACGTCCACCAGGGTTTGGCGACGCCCAAAATTTGTGGGACTGTTGATATATCGCAATTCAGCGTGTGGTCGGCTCATGTTGTATTTTAACTTGAAAATGAAAGGCTGAATCATGTTCATTTCAGATTTCCCCGACCGGCAGACCCTATTGTCTTTCTTCTGTTCGCCGACACCCCAACTCAGATGATGTGGTCTATCAACTGAGCAAGGTCTGTTAAAATCAGGTCTGCTCTTAGATCGCGGCAAAGGGGGTCATCTTTTCTTAAGCGCAGCGAGCGCGCGTCGCCGGCAAACAGCGCGGTCTGAAATCCCATTTGTAGAGCCGGGTAAATATCATTGAGCATGTCATTGCCGACAACCAGGGTTGCGGATCTGTCAATACCCCTGGACTCAATTGCAGCTGCGGCGGTCTCAAACAGAACCGGTGACGGTTTGGCGCATCCCAATTGATACGACAGAATGATCAGCTCCGGGCCGAACCCGAGCGCTGTCGCATCGTCGCCCAGAAACCACTCAAATAAAAGCGGCGTAAAAAACTGGGCATTGGAAATAATGCCCATCTGGCAATTTTGCTGCCGGCAGGCCCTCAGTAGTTTTGCGAGATGGGGCATCGGATAGACGGGATTGGCGATCAGCTCATATTCAATGGCAAAGTCGCGCGCCTGCTCAATATCCTTGCATGCCAGAAGCTGCTGCCAGATGATGTCAATTTCGACCTCGGGTATGTCGCTGCCGCTTTGCTTTAACTGATGGTGACGCGCTTCGATGGCCCGGTGCAGTTTTTCGATCAGTTCGCGGGGGGAAACATCGAGCTCAAATTTAGCGATCAGCTTTTTTAGCTTTGAAATCCGGGGAGATATTTGGCGGGCCATACTGATATCGCCTGCCTCGCTGATGAATAGCGTGCCGTATATATCAAAGAAGATGCATTCAATCGTGCCTGCGAGTTGACCGGCGGGTGATAGGCCCGTGGGCTGTGGTGACAGGGGTGTCACATACGATTTGATCACATCATTGCGGATCATCATCTCCCCATTTCAACAGGCTGAACCGTTTCAGGTCGAAAAATTCAGCCAGTAATTTCTTTTTATCGATCTTTTGCTTTACAGGTGTTGCAAGCACCCGGGCATAGAGATCTAAAAGCGTCTGGCGATATTGGGCCATATTATAGCTGCGCGCAATAGCGTTGCGATTCGCCTCAATGCGGTTTTTTTGATCGGCGCCATTGCTGATTTCCGCTATCAGTGGATTGCGTTTCAAGAACTTTTGCAGATGCGTTTTGTTTGACATTAGATAATGCAGAACCTGTTTCTGATAGGGTTCTGCAAGTAAACCAAAATCGATCAGACCTGTCTCGGTGATGGCCTCGTATGCGCGTTTTATGTGCGCTGGATCCATCCGGAAATCAAATATTCGGGCGATATCCATAATGGTGCGTTTCCATTGGCTGTAAAAATCAGTTGCATCAAATTCTTCAAGCGGCACCATCAGCTGGCTGTACATGTGATCCAGATCGATTCCACGAATTTCAAAGTCATTGCAGATATCATCAAGTTTTCGGCCGCTGACATGCTTTTGATAAAGCCAGGGCTCGAGAAAAGAAAATCCAAAACCTT
Organism: Desulfobacterales bacterium; assembly: GCA_050123735.1. Taxonomy (GTDB): domain Bacteria; phylum Desulfobacterota; class Desulfobacteria; order Desulfobacterales; family JAHEIW01; genus JAHEIW01. The sequence continues at coordinate 2,915 of JASFGN010000285.1, forward strand.
CTGTAATGCTGGTGGTCAGCAAATAGCGGGCCGAACAAACAATGGTTTCAAATGGCGTGTCCAAACCCCGGTCAAATTCAATCGGCAGGCGATAATCGGCGGCAAAGGATTTCCAGGCCTTATAGCTCGCCATATCGGCTGCACTGTTCGGCGGCAGCGTAATGCCAAGCTTTTCCCGGGCATTGAAAAAAAGTGATAATAGAATGGCTTCCCCGATATTTTTACGGCGAATCGCCCGGATCGGATAGACCACATAGGGCTTTGCTGCAACCGGATCGGGCGGCAATTTCGGCAAACTCACACAGTTGAACAGTTGATGCAGACCTTTCCTTTTTAATCCGCATTTGAGCAGAATCCTAAAGTCACGTGAATTGACAACGCAGTAATGACAGTCGATCGGATAATCTTCGTGATAATACGATCGGGGTCGGCCATCTTCGGCAAAATCATGGACCTGCAACAACAGGTTTAGGCCTTCTTGTTGCAGCCGTTCTAAAAACCTTAAGAAGTTTGAATTTTTGGCCAACAGCGGATTGTGCACATGCACAATGTCACAGGGGCCATCGAAGTGGGCCCGAATTTTATGGATGACCGTTGCGGCGACTTTTTCGGGTGCATACGGCCGACGATAGACACTGCTGTAAGCCAATTCCGGCACGCAAGTGGTTTTCGCCGGAAAAGCGGGGGGCGGCAGCTCTCCGCTGATGACGAACGTATCACAATCGTTTTCAAGTGCTTTTAGCTGCTGCTTTAGACAGGTGGTCACGCCGCCGGTCTTGAGATGATAATGAATGAAGGCGATTTTCATTGAATCTTGATATGCAAACAAACCCTGCGTATCTTTGCGGTGATCCGCAGGACGAATCAGGCCACCGCAGGCGGCTCAGGAGGCGCTTTGTCTTTTGGGCTTTTTGCCGATAAACTGTAATTTGATGTGACCGATCTGGATGATATCCAGCTCATTTAGTTTGATCGGTTTGCTGGATGCTTTCTCATCGTTGATTTTAGGCTTTGCCAGACCGTTCACATAGCTAAAATAATAGCCATCCCGGGTGCGACTGATGGTGGCGGCTGTTTTTCCAATGTTCCATCCCTTGATGACAATATCATTGGACGCGTCCTTGCCAAGTTTGGTGACCTTTTGCTTGAGGGCCAGGGTGCCTTCACCACCGGCCAGATAGGTGATGTATCCGCGGATCGGCTTTTTGGGGCTGTTCTCAGCCGGTTTTGACACCGGCTGAGCGGCAGTTGTCGGCTGGGGGTCTTTTGGGTTCACCATGGATCGATACTCGCTGGTGTCCATAACCATGGTTTTTTCCATTTCGCTCTGTTCTTTGTCTTCCGGGCGAACTTCACTTTCAAAATAGGCAAAGGTAAGCGAATGCTTGCCGATATAAATGACGTCACCGTCCTGCAACCAGTGCGAGCTGACCGGTTGCTGGTTGATAAAAGAGCCGTTTTTGCTCTTCAAATCGATATAGACAAATCCATCGCCGGCCGAATCGATTTTGCCGTGATGGCTGGATACGGCCAGGTTATCAACGACAATATCATTGTCTTTGCGACGTCCGATTTTCAAAGAACACCCCGGAGGCAAATGATAATCGGCTAAAACATTATCTTTAAATTTAAGTGTGATTTTCGGCATGGGTCCGTTCGTTCTATTTGTTTTTCAGTTGTAAATTAGTGCTACATAATTTTTGGAATATGCTTTTGAAGCGCCCGGAAATGCTGCGGTTATTTTTTGCATCGGATTTGATTCTAATCACAATGGCGGTAATATTATCGTCGCCACCCCTGGCATTTGCCAGATCGACGAGGTTCTGGCAGGCCAGGTCCGACCGCTGATTATCGACCAGTTCAAGAATTTCTTCTGGCGCTGCTTTATCGGTTAATCCATCAGAACTGATCACCAGAATATCGTTCCTGAAAAACGGCATTTCCTTTATGTCGGCCTTTACGGATTTGCCAACGCCCATTGCGCGGGTGAGCACATGCTTAAAGTCATTCCACAACAATTCGGCATTATCCGGATCCAGCTCAGCCTGCTCGGCCACCAGCGTATGGGGCACAGAGAGCAGCTTAATTTTACCATCCCGTATCAGGTAAACCAGGCTGTCGCCCACATTGGCAACAATGAAGGATCTGTCGGTCAGATAGACGGCTGAAACCGTTGACCCCATCCCCTTGTAGTCCTCGTTTTGCAGGGCCGCCTGGTGGACGACATGGTTGGACAAGCGTATACCGGCCAG
>JASFGN010000286.1:0-5163 GCA_050123735.1 Desulfobacterales bacterium
AGGCTTAAAGGCCCGCGGGGAAAGGCAAAACGGATCTATTCCAGAAAAGTGATTACGCGGTTGGCCGAACAGCTTTACCTGCTGGCCGAAGCCAATCGAAGCCTCAATCAACAGCTTCCCAAAGATGCCTACCTCATGATCGAATCCGGGACAGCTTCCGCCCAGCCGCCGGAAGCCGGGGATCCTTTTATCAAGCAGCTTCAGGAAATGTATCAGCAATGGGGCCACCATCGACGCATGCGCCTGGACCTGCTTCAGGGACTTGAATCGTCTGAATCGGCCGCCGGATCTATTATTTTGGCATTCAGTGGCCTGGGTGCCTATTCCATTTTACAGCCCGAATCCGGTCTGCACGTGCTGGAAATCCCCAAAAAAGGCACTGCTTACGACCGGGTTAGCGTTCGGGTAAAAGTCGTTGGGCAGCCCGAAGTGCCGACAAGCGGCAAAGAAGATCAGTTGCGCCAGGCTAAACGTCTTTTGTCTGCCGATGAACCTGCCAAAGGCGTCGTTGTCCGGCGTTACCGCCGCGAACCCTCTCCGCTGGTTCGCGATGCCGTGCGAAATTACCGCACCGGCCTTATCGATAGAGTTTTGGGGGGCGATTTCGATCTTTTTGGTTAAGAAAAAATACAGTAACATTCCACAGCAAGAAGCAAAGTCGAGGCTTTGTTAATTAGCCCCCAGCCCTGAAAATGAAACCTTTGAACCTCTGAACGCAGAACTTTGAACCTTATTAATCCTTGACAAAGGATTGCAGCACCGTGCGCTGCCAGGTCTCGTTGTAGCCGTCTGCTTCGACCGTGCCGCCGGCGCGCTGTTTCTGGGAGTAACTGATGCGCACAAAGTCCCGGAATCTTTTTTCGACCTTTCTGCGCAGCGGTTCGCACAGCTGATCGTACATGACATCATCCACATCGCTGAAGTCAAAGAATATGGCCAGGTTGTTGACGATGCTGTTGAAGGTGTTCTCCGGCACATCCTGATCCTGAACGGCGGCCATCAGCTGATTGGCCACATCCACCAGACCGTGGCGGATGACTTTTTTAATGTGCTGCAGTTGAGCGGCCGACCAGAACATGCGGTTGCGGTCCATGCTCAGCTCGCATTTGTCCTGGCCCATCAAATTGATTCGGCTGACGACGTGCTGCCGCGCGCCTTCGGGGAGCAACGCATCCATCTGGGTTACGAATATGCCGTCCTGGAACACGGAAACACCACCGCCGGCGGTTTCCAGCGCATGGATATGGTCACCCAGATTTTTGGCGCCCAGCCGCAGGTAGCCTTCGGCGTCATCAAAATTCAGCGGAGCGAGGAAAACCGGGCCGGCGCTTTTAGCGGTGCCGTAAGCCAGCTGCTCGCGGCCGATGGTGGTGGTGTTGCCGTGCTCGTCTTTAAGGCTGACCGGGATCTTCAAAAAGCGAATATTGGTCTTGAGGTATCCGGCAAATTCCAGGCTGCGGCAGTATTTCATTTTTGACGCTTTCAGATGCAGGGTCACCTCGGTGCCCACCGAAAAATCCTCCTCCAGAGCCCTGACGTCGAAATAATCCCGCAGGCCGCTGATGGTGACCGCCAGCCCCGCATAACCGGCTTTGCGCGTTTTGATAACGATTTTTTCGGCCACCAAAAAACTGGACAGAAACCCGATGCCGAACTGGCTGATAAAACCGAAGTCAATTCGGGAGTCCCGGTTAACATTTCTGATCTCGCTCGACTGGTAAAAGGAGATGCCGATGGCCAGAAAATATTTTTCGATCCACTGGCGGGTCATGCCGACACCGTTATCTCGTATCTTGATGACGCTGAGGTCATCGCTGAATTCTATCGAAATGGCCGGCGAGTATGAATCATCAAACAGCCGGCGGTAATTGCAGGCATCCACAGCGTTTTGAATCAACTCGCGCAAAAATACGCGCTTGTCCGAATACAACCGGTTGCCCATAAACAGCTGCAAGCCGGCAGAGGAATCGACACTGAATTTCAGGTCTATGGGTGAGTAGCCCTCGGGTTTGATTTCATAGATTACGTCGGAGTACAAAAAGCGCGGGCGCACCCGCTGATTCATGCGCTCGAGCTCCTGCTGCACGCTGCGCTCATGGTGTTTTAAGGCCCGGTGAACTTCCGGGTCGCTGCACTGAATCCTTAGCCGGATGGTGCCGTTTAAATACGGGTTGGGCCCGAGGTCCGTTACGCTGAAATAATCTGTCAGCTTTTCAGGCGCAAAGCGGTCTTTTTGCTGGAGGTGTTGGTAGATCTGAGCAAGTGTTGCCGCGGCTGTCAGATCCAGCGCTCTGGCCAGCTGAAGGCATGCGGCCAGCAGCGACACGTTGAGCGCCGCACCAGCGATCGCAACCGCCGACGGTTTGCTGCCGTCATCGTTTCCGACCTGCAGGCAGACCCGGGCAATCGTGTCAGCCAGGCTTGCATCTGCAATGCCCAGCTTCTGCCATTCGCTGCGGATCAGCTCGGCGGATCGGGTGTAGAGTGAATCAAGCAGATCAGCTCCCGCCGGCCCGCTGCCGTCCGTCAGGCCGATGTCGATCAGATAGGCCGCCGCATACAGGACAAACAGGTGCCGGGGCTGCCTGCTCAATATATGAATTTGTTCATCATCCAGCAGCCAGTTTTTGAAGCACGCGATCATGTGGTTACCCTGCTCGACCAGATTAAGCGAGCTGCGGGCCTGGATATGGGGCAGGCCTCCAACCGCCGAACGGATGGCCGTCAGGTCCACCTTCAAATCGCGCTCGAGTCTGTCCGCTATGGCATCCATCGCTATTTTTCCTGAAAATGCATTATTTGCTGCAGATGAGGCCGCTAACGCCCGTAATTTATGCTCAAATGGCTGACGGCTTTGCCCAGCGCCTTTCTTAATTTCTTGCTGCCACCTTCACCGGCCAGGAATTTTTCCAGGATCTCCTTTTCCAGATCTGCGCTATCCGTCTTTCCGTCTTTGCTCAGGGTCACCCGGTAAAAATTCTTTTTTTTGCCCGGCTCCACCGCAACCACCTGGACCCGTTTGTCCAGCTTCCGGACTTCTTTACGCAACGTCTCTTCAATCAACTCGACCGTTAATTTTGCCATCTTTTAGTCCCCAATTTTAATGTTTCAGTGTATCCTCAAGGAATTCCGTAAAGCGCTTCCAGGATTTTTTATCCGCAGCCTCCTGGTAGCGGTTTCCACCAAAAACGGTAAATGCATGATCAGCCCCCCCGTAGGTGATCATTTCGTGGTCGACGCCGGCTGCTTCCAGTTCATTGGCCAGATCAGCGAACTGATCCATGTTAATGGCTTTATCTGCGGAGCCGTGCATGACCAGTATTTTCCCCCGGGTTTTGCTGTAATCCTGACCCGGCGGTGTCTTCAGACCCCCGTGGAAAGTGGCAAAGCCTTTCAGATCCGCCCCGGACCGCGCCAGTTCAAGCACAGCCGCCCCGCCGAAGCAATAACCGAAGGCGACCGCATTTTCGATATGAGCGCCTTTTTTTGCGGCCGCATCCAGAGCCCCTCTCATCAAAGTCCGCATCTTTTCTCTGTCCTGATAAAGTTCACCGGTGTGCTGGCGTTTGTCTTTCATTTCGGTGGGCCGCACCCCGGCACCGAATAAATCCAGCGCAAAAACCGTATAACCCAGATCGGAAAGCATTTGGGCGCGTTTGATTTCATAGTCTGTCAGACCATCCCAATCATGAATCAGCAGCACAAAAGGCGCCTTGTCGGAAGGGCTGATGTAATATCCTTCATAAGATTGTCCATTAACCTCATAGATAACCGATGTACCGCCACCGGCGATTGCTACAGTTGAAATCAATAAAAGTAAAAATGCGTATAAGACATATTTCATCATAAACACTCCTTTTTTAAATTTTTTGATCCAACGTTTCGATTTTCGAACGATTAAACCCTGAAGCGCGGACGCCGTTCATCACAGCGAATTGATTTCAAAATAATACACCATCTGAGCTAAGTCGAGCCATCGAGCCGGGTTGTTCAACAAAAAGACCTGTTAAAAAAAGTATACCTGCGATATACTTTTTCCCACAGGTTTCGATCTGTTGGCTTGCTCTATTTTGTGTAACTATCTGTAATTTTATGGTATCATCATCTCCTTGCCTTATGTGTTGATATAGCATAATTTTTGCTTTAATCTGATAGGGGCGGACTCGTGCAGAGGCAAAGCGCGCTGGAATTTTTTTCAGCAGTACCTGCGCAGGAGCTCATATGCAGATATGGAGCCCGGGTTGATTGGTCTTGAGTTGACAAAAGGTTGAATTTAAAGATAAACGCTTCGCTGCTTAAATCACATCTCTAAACTGCAAACTGAAATCGGTGCCGAGCCAGCGCTTTTTCAAGATCAAAATCTGGTAAAGATCCTTCTGCAATGCGCATCCATCTCACTATAATCCTGAATGACTTTTAATAAGTATAACCCCATCCCCGGGTGTTTTCGTCCGCTGAAAACCGGGGAATAGCTGAAAGCAAGAATCTTCACACGGAGTCATTTTATAGAACAGGCATTCACCCGAAATGAAAGGAGACGTTATGCTAAAAAAAAGTAGAAAACCGGAAGAGAACCAGAGCCCTGCCTATGACACAATCACAAAACCCGAAGCGCCGGCTCCGAAACCCGTATCTTCCGCACCAGCCAGGACTGAAAACACCATTATTGGCGAAAACATTTCAATTGAAGGCCACATTCGTGGCAATGAACATCTCGTTATCGAGGGTTCGATGAAAGGTAACGTCCAGATGGAAGGCCATGACTTCAGGGTTGGCTCCAAAGGACGGGTGGAAGGCGAAATCAAGGCCCAGAATGTTAAGATTAGCGGCCAAATGATTGGAAATATCATGACAAACGGCAAAGTTGAAATTACCAAAGAAGCCGACTTTATGGGCGACATCCGGGCAAAAGGCATCTCAATCGAAGACGGTGCTTATTTTAAAGGATCGATCGAGCTTGCCCAGGAGCCTCACAGAAAAACCATGCCGGGCGCAAAATCAACACATCCTGCAGCGGCTTCGCCGGTTAACGCAGGCAAAACCGAAACAGCCAAAAAGGACGTTAAGGAGAATTGATTTTTGGAGATGCCGACGGTACCCGTTTACGATTATTCACATGCTGAGCCCTCACTTTCTGCCTATACCAGCATGATGCTTGAATTG
>JASFGN010000287.1:0-5149 GCA_050123735.1 Desulfobacterales bacterium
AGAATAAAGAGTGACGTATAATTTTGATCCGGACAAATGGTATGATGATGAGCGCGCTATTCTGGACGTCCGCTTAAAGGCCGGCGAGATGGGTGCACAGGAATACCAGCAGGCCCTATCGGCGCTAGAGCGTCGCTATGATGAGATGCTGAAGCGCCTTGACGGCACCTATCAGATCCCCAAATCTTCCCGAACAAACAGGTAAGTTTTAGCGCTTTGCGCCAACTCTGCGCTTCTTTTCAACCGTATCAAAATCGGCATCGGTTTGCCCATTCCGACCATGACGCATGGACTCGACCCCTTTGATCAGCCTGATCGGCTCAACTTCATCCGATTCATCATCCTGCAGGCTCGTTAGATAATAATCAGGGTGACGCACTTCGAATCATAATTGACTTCACCGCCTTCGGACCAGTAAAGTTTGTATCCAACAACCTGGGCCGACTCGGATGCCGACCACCTGAGCCTTCGTTTTTTTATCTTGGCCATGCGGGTGCTCCTTATTGTCGAGCGGCAATCTCTGACCACAGCCTGTATGACTTCATCATTTCGCCAACAAAATGATGAAGTCATACACGACCATAATTTGTCTGCTTATCTGCGAGGAAGGTTACAGGATCAACTGTACCCATCACTCCAAAAAGGCTTGTCAGCGTATGTTTCCTGCAGTGCCGCCACCGGCTCCGGCTCACCATTTTTAGGTTGCAGATTTGCCTCCAGAAGCGTGACCTCTTCACACAGATTTTCGATTTCATTGGCAGCTTTGCTGCCGGGAGCGTATTGCATTACCGAAACACATTATATGGTATAATTAAGCAATTTTTTATCTACATGTAGTAGGCGGAGGTGCCGCGCAACGCCTTTCGGGGAGGGCTGAATAGGGGGTTAAAAACCATCATGCAGCTCTTGCAGCGGTCAATTGAGGTCAAAACATTCGTAATTGCTTCGATCGCAGGGTGCGCTTAAGATTCGCTCCAACTTGCCAAATACAAATTCCAGGTAGTACATAAACCGAGCCTGACCAAAATGATAGACCCAGATGGGACCTTTGTCTTCCCGGCTGGTAATCTCCAGCGGGTCGCCACATGCTTCCCGCACAGATCGGTCAGAGTCGCCAATGGCGACCACCCCGCCGGGGCACCGATAGGTAGACTGATCGGACAAAGACCAGTAGTCGATAGCCGCCGCGTTCGAAACGAAAACGATCACCAACGCCAATGAAGCCCAGAAAAAACCGCTGATTTTTACCATACGCCACCACCTTTGGCCGCAATATGCCTCACATTGCACATGCGAGGAAAAATGAGTTACCTGGATAAAAATAATTATGACCCGCCATAAATCAAGCATTGCCGGTTGAAAATAGAGAGCCGTGCGCGTTCTCAATGCTCAAGGCCGAAGCGCTGTTTAGCCGGGTTCGCGGTATAAGGCCAGCACCCCGGACCGGGCCAATTTTTTTACGCCCATTGGTTCAAGCAGCCGGATGAGAGCGTCTATCTTTTGCTGCCTGCCGGTGACTTCGATAATGAAGTGGGTTGCGCCGGTATCAACAATCCGGCCTCTGAAGGTTTCGATGATTCTTAATATTTCGCTGCGGTCTTTTGGCCTGGCCTTTACACATATCAGAGCCATTTCACGTTTGACGGCATCCTCGCCCGTCATGTCCCGCAATTTGATCACATTCACAAGCCTGCGCACCTGTTTCATGATCTGTTCCAGCATTTCCGGGTTTGTCTTCGTCGATATTGTGATGCGCGACATTTTCGGGTTGGCCGTCGGCGCGCCGCAGATAGTTTCAATATTGTAACCCCGACTGGCAAAAAGCCCTGCGACCCGTGCCGTCACACCGGGTTCATTTTCAACCAGCATGGTTAAAATGTGCTTTTCTTCTTTCATTCCTCCCTCTCTTCGGTCAACATTTCAAGATAAGATTTCAGTGGAGGAAGTCATTTTGCGGGATGCCGGTCAGGCTCCCACACGTCGGGATTTTGCTTATTCATCGTGTAATATTCAATCCGGTAAGGGGCGATCTTGCAGACCACATAATTGGGATCATCCGGCCCGGTAAAAATCGGCTCAAGCATGTCATACCAGACCGTCTGTTTGGTCTCGGAGTCTTCAAGAATTTCAGCCCGGCCTGCTACCTGCAACCAGGAAACAGCGTTTTGCATATCGCCGACACCCAGGGTCAGATGTACTTCCGGATTATCGGCAATCTGGCTCACTTTGCGGGAGCCTTTGAATGTGGCGAACCAGATATTCATCTGCTCATCTGCGCTGACAACCACGTAGCGCGTCCACGGTTTGTGCTCGTCGGTTACGGTGGCAAAAGAAGCCAGGGTGTGGGTTTTCATCTTCTCCAGAATTTTGGCTTTCAGATCACTCATGAGCGCTCCTTTTTGACGGGGAATGGGTTGATGCCCTACTATGTTGACGCCCCTGGTAGATGTCAATAAGATACTTGAAAATAAATGCAGATTGATACATAACAAAACAAAGAGAATAAAAGCGCAACGCAAACGACCGCAGAGGGGCTTAAAAATGCTTTCAGAATTTTATGATGAGGTTCTGGCGTTTGGGCCGGTTGCAGTTTTACCGCAGAATTTGAACAACAAATGGATTCAACGGTTACAGAAAATGGCCGATGATTTTTTGGACAGCAATTTCAATATGCATGCCTGTACCGATGCAAAGGAAGTCGGTGATCCGGTTCTATCTGCCTGCGTTTCTGAAATCGTGCGATATCAACACCCAGATCAATCTGATCTGACGCCCAAGGAAATGGCGGAGAGGATGGTTGTTTACGCCCTTTCGATTACCATGGAATCGATCAATAGAAATGACGATTTGGGGTTGGAGCCGCCAAATCTCGACAACATCCTTTCAATGGATCGTATCCTTTCCTATAAATCGCGGCAGCCGGAATTTATTCAACTGCTAAAGGATGCCTGCATTATTCGTGAATCGGAAAAAGGCTGGTTTCAAAATATCAAGGAAAAGCTGATGAGCGGAATAAAGTGATCCTGATACGCAATCGCTCCGGCATTGTCCTTTGAAGCGCGGACTGGCCGCAGTGATTTGCGGTCGGTGCCAACGACAGCTCTAATTTTGAACACGGATGAGGATTTCATTACGGCGCAAAAACCAGGGCATAAAGGGCGGGTCATAGCGCGCCCATACCGGAGTGCCCGCCGGCGTAAGCCCGCGCGCTGCAATTATGGACTGCAGTAAGCTCAAGTGATGTTCGAAGCGTTTCTGACTCCAGGTGCCCGAATACCGGATGGCCGCCATCAGATAGCCGGGCTCCGCTTTAAGCTGTACCTGTTCGTCCAGAGGCCTCGGAAGTGTTTCCATGGAGTATTCGGCCGGCATCAAAAAGGTAATCCGCCACCGGCCCTGCGACTCTTGCTGGGTTACTGGAGCCGTCATGGCAATTTTTTCAGACTCGGATTCCTGGGTTACCGGGGCTGTCATGGCGATGTTTTGGTTTTTGATGTTTTTGCCGTTGATATAATCGTAGAGGCGGCGGAAGCCCACATTGCCGACTGCTTCGAAATCTCCCGCCACAAATGTCTCGGCGACGATTCGCGGTTCATACTGTCTGAGCTCAAAATTGTTGTCACTCTCAACAACCTGATATTTTGCTTTTTCAATGGACATGGCCTCAGCGGCAAATATCAGCAGAATCGTGACTAATGTAAATTGTGTTGTCTTTGCTAAAAGGCGTTGCGCTTTCATTTGTTGTTAAACCTCTTTGGTCAGGCGGTATGGATATCAGATTTAAAGACTATGAATGGATTCATTTGAAGTTACATCCGAAACATAGGTATGATTTGACGCGCTTCAAGGTTAAAAATGATTTGAATGCTAGTATCGAGTCCCGAAAATAATTGACAAAATAAGAGCCGGCCATGTCATTTTCCGGGACACCATACTGGCATCAAAGGGAAGTTCATTTGAACGGATAGAGGACAAAATGGTTGCCAAGGTCGGCAAAGATGTGGGGGTGCCCCTGATTGTTCTTGACGGCGGCGACGGGCCCGGCTTTTTCGGTCCGGTCTGCAGCCCGGCGCCGACGGGAAAAGCAGCCGTGGCCCTTTGGGATGCGATTCTGGTGGCCGGCAGAACGCCCGGCTTTTACGAGCTTAAACGCACCCGTCAGACCGAGCCCCAGTTCGGTGAACGGCCTAAGATTTAGCGGGCGCCTCGTGCCATCTTCGATTTGCAAAAGATCATACGGTTTTTTCAGGACCCACTGGATTACAACCCGGCGCATATCGCAAAAAATTTCAGCGGATTTGATATATTGTACAAATTTATACAAAAAAATAATAAAATCAGAATCAGAGATGGCCTCACGCAAACCTGCTAAGGTATGATAAACAAAATATATTAACCACGAAGCGCACGAAGAACACAAAGAAAGATAAAAATAACATCAGATTTATAGAACCTTCGTGAGTTTTGTGTCTTTGTGGTGATATCGATAGGATCAGACGGGTGCAAAAATTAACCCTAACCCGGACGGTAAGCGCAGAGGATCCTGCAACCGCCTGTGAATTTCTGGCCGCGTTCACGCCCCTTTCCAAAAACCGCATCAAAGACGCCATGGCCAAGGGTGCGGTCTGGTTGAAAAAATCAAAGCACGGCCAGTATCGCATTCGGCGCGCCGGCACCGTTCTCAAGGCGGGCGATCGAATTTCGATTTATTATGATGGCGCCTTGCTGGCGATAACCCCGCTAAGAGCGCAACTGGTCAGCGATCAAAAACGGTTCAGTGTCTGGCTCAAACCGGCCGGCCTGCTATCACAGGGCACAAAATACGGAGATCATTGTGCCCTTTTAAGACAGGTCGAGCTGCGTTATCGCTCCAAAAGAAAGGTCTATCTCGTTCACCGCCTTGACAGGGAAGTATCCGGTCTGGTTCTGCTGGCTCATGATAAGACCGCCGCCGCCAAACTGTCGACTTTATTTCAGACGCAACATGTGATCAAACGGTATAAGGCCCGGGTAAGGGGAAATCCAGCCAAATCCATGCCCGGCGGCGTCATTGATTTTGATCTGGACGGCAAGCCTGCCACGACCGAGTTCACGGTTGTGGTCTATGAACCGGAAATCGATATCAGCACCGTTCATATTGTCATGGGCA
>JASFGN010000288.1:0-5068 GCA_050123735.1 Desulfobacterales bacterium
TCCAGCCTTTATGCTTTCCGGTTCTCTTATCAAAACCGCACAGGATTATTCGGCACAGCTTGCTGCCGGGACGTTAAATATACCGCCGCCATCGGAGAGCGTCAGATCCTGGCCGGTAATCGGCGAGCCTTTATACGAGTTTTGGAGCCTTGCCTGGAACAATCTCGGAGCTGCCTTCAGCAAAATCACACCCCAGCTCAAAAAGCTTGGTATCCCGCTGTTGTCTGCCGCTGCGGGCGCCGGAGTTGCGATCCTAAAGTTTGTGCTTTCGATCATTATCGCCGGTGTTCTGCTTGCAAATGATGCCGGTGGCGCTCGAGCTGCACGGGCAATTGCTGAGCGGCTCCTGAGTGAGAGAGGGGCAGAGGCAGTAAAACTCGCCATTGCGACTGTGCGGAGTGTTACCCTGGGCATTCTGGGTGTCGCACTGGTCCAGGCGCTCCTGGCAAGCCTTGGTTTTATTTTTGTGGGCGTACCTGGCGCAGGGTTTTGGGCCCTATTGGTGCTGATTCTTGCAGTGGTTCAGCTTCCCACTATTTTGGTTATAGGCCCGATTATTATCTACGTGTTCTCCACCAGCAGTACAGGTATCGCATTTGTTTTCGCAATCTGGAGCATCCTTGTCGGCATATCTGACACTTTTCTTAAGCCTTTTTTAATGGGCCGTGGAGTTGATGTTCCCATGCTTGTCATCTTCATTGGAGCAATAGGCGGGTTTATGACATCCGGCATTATCGGCCTTTTCGTTGGCGCCATCATTTTTTCACTTGGCTACAAGCTTTTCTTACTATGGCTCAATATGGAGATACAGTCGGAAGGAGAGTCATTAAAACCTGAGTAGCGATCTTCCGGCGAGTCCTGTGAAAAGTGGTGATATTTATCTAATTGCTGGATTTGAAGTGCTTTGGGGTTTATTTTTTGATAAATGCTTGAAAAGAAAAGCCCCTTTTTCTGCCGGTAGGCATGCAAAGGGGCTTTGTTCAACGCAGGTTGATCTTGAACCCTAGCCCGCGACCGGATGGTCCTGGCCGTAGCTTTTGACCTTGTAGACTTTGCATTGAAATGTTCGCAGCGGCCAGGAGCCCAGGGCTTCATCACATTCCGCTTCTTCACTGGAAGTGCAGACGTTGATGTTGGAGACCCAGACGCCATGCAGCCAGGGTTCTTCACCCGGCATCTCCGGATACCACCATCCATGCTGGGCATGCACCACTTTAGGATCGATATCTTCGAAGATTTCAACCTTCTGCATCACCCGGCCATGCTGGGTTTCGATCCAGACCCAATCCCCCTCGGCGATTCCGATTTCTGCGGCCGTGTCCGGATGGATCTGCATTTTCGCCCAGGGGTAACGCTTGCGCAGCTTATCGATCTGGCGATGCTCGGAGTGAAAATAGGGATGAAAGCGACCGCCGGTAATTAAGATCAGCGGATACTTCTCTGAAAGCTCGGGCGTGCGGATCGGGCTCTCCGGAGGTTCCTGATAATACGGCAGGGGATCGTAACCGAGTTTTTCCATTACGGTTGAAGCCAGCTCTATTTTGCCGGTAGGGGTGCCGAAACCGCCCATTTTTTCATATTTTTTGTACTCCCAGCGCTCGGGCTCCCAGCGGCCTTTTTCGACCATCTGTCTGAACGTCATTCCCATGGGTTTAAGGCGGTAATCATAGTACGCTTCCACAGTCTCCCAGGGCCAGTGCTCTTCCTGACCGAGTCGAATGCCCAGCCCGCGCCAGAAGTCGAAGTCCGTACGCCGGTCGTGTTTGCCTTCAATCGTCGGCGGCACGGCCGCCTCACCGCACACAATAACCGGTGTGGTGTTGTGAAAATTCCACAAAAAATCGCGTTCCGGCCACATGGCACTTGGCAGTACATAGTCTGCCAGCTGGGCGCTGGGGGTCATAAAATAGTCCACCACCACATACAGATCCAGACTTTTCAATGCTTTGTGGACCAGTTTGGTGTTGGGTATGGTCACCATGGGATTGGATGACAGTGTGATCAACGCCCGTACGGGATACGGATCACCGTAAGCAATCGCCTTGTAAAGCGAGGGGGCCGGGGCCATGCAGGTATAGCCGAACATGTCACAGCGTTTGCCCCAGACGCGCTCAACATTGCTCTGGACCATTTCGTAACCGGGCCAGGAATAGAGTTTGAACTGTTTGCCCAGAATTTTTTCGCGCTGTTCAAGCGGCAGGGCTTCGGGCATTTCAATTTCATGTTCGGTGATAAACGGGGCCGGGCCCAGCAGTTCCTCACCGCCCTGAATATCCACATTGCCGACGATGGCTGAAATGATATGGCGTGCTGCGATGGCGCCGTAGGAATTGGGCTGATGGGCCACCCCCATGCCCTCCATGGCACACGAGGGTGTTTCAGTGGCAAACATGCGTGCGGCTGCCTGAATCTGGTCGGCCGGCACCCAGGTGATTTCAGATACCTTATCCAGTGGATATTCCCGGGCCCGTTGCGCCAGCGCATCAAAGCCGTGGCACCATTGGGCAACAAATTCCGTATCGTAAAGATTTTCCGCGATGATAACATTGATCATGCCCAGCAGCAGGGCGCAGTCCGTTCCCGGTCGCAGCTGGAGCCATAAATCTGCCGCTTCAGCCGATTCTGAGCGGCGAGGATCGATGACGATCAGTTTGGCGCCTTTTTTCCTGGCAACTTCGATACCTTCCCAGATGGTTTGATGGGAATGCGGTGGATTGCGGCCGATGAGCATTACGCAACGGGTATTTTGCAGTTTTTCAATGTGCATCCAATAGGGCCACCAGCCAAAGAGCGTGGTGGCAACCACCGCTGAATTGCCATGACAAATCTGGGCCTGGCCGCACTGATTGGGGCTGCCGAAAAGATTCAGAAAGCGCGAATTGAGCTCTTCATAAGTGCGGCTGGTGCCGGCCGTAACACCCAGTGTTTCGGCACCATACTGATCTTTGAGTGCTTGCAATTTGGCGGCAATCTCATCCAGGGCCTCATTCCAGGTGATCTGCTGCCATTTGTTTTCACCTTTTTCGCCGACTCTTTTGAGTGGATAATTCAGACGATCGGGATGATAAAAACGATCCAGATCCGAGGCCCACTTGCGCGGGCATTTCTTGATGGGTGAAGTGCTGAGTTTTAAAATCTGATTATTTTCCACCTCGAGCTCGAGACGGCAGCGCGGTTTGCATCGAAAACAGATGGAATGCTTTATTTCTTTGGCCATTGAGTACCTCCATAGATTGTTGATCAAGGTCATTCGAGTTTTGATTTTTATAATGCCTCATTTTTGAATAGGTTGCAGCTTTAAGTCAACTCATATGATTTTATAAAATATATAAGAAATTCTTATGTTTTATTATTAATGGTGTGCTGAGGCAGGAGCCCTTGAAACCGAATTAATAAGAGTTGACAAGAACCGGATGGTACAAATTCACGCCAAAATTGTCATGATGGGGGGCGCATTTGGAAAGCAGCAGGAAAGAAATTTTTTTGTTCAGGTGTTTTCGCTCTTCATCAAGGGTATCGAAATTGCCGCCTCCTTTGGAAATAATGAGATCAGAGCGATTCACCCGATCGTTGACGTCATTTGAACATCTACTCAGGACAGTGCCCGGCAGAGGCCCGTCGATGCCGTTTTCAATAACGGTGGCAATTTTGTGAATACCAACTGCTCTGGCTTCAGTCAGCGTAGCGTCATTGAGGGTCGGCACACTTCTAACCACAAAGGTTATTTCCGGTTGGTACCGTTTTTTGATGAGATCGATCAACAGACGATCGAAAACAATCTCTCCGGCGTTATCGCCGAAAATCAACAAATGCCGGGTCGCCTCTAACTGCTTTCTGAACTGAGAATAATTGCCATCTGCAAGCGGCAATTGTGCTTTTTCTGCGATCGACTTCTCGATGGTCACAGAAGAATCAGCCACCATAAAATCCATGGAATTTCCCAGGATGGATAGTTTGACCGCAAGCTTTAACGGGTCGGCCGCATCATTAATCATTTTTTCCAGAAACGGGTACAGGGCCAGTATATTTTTATTCTGATTTGATTTGACCTCATAAAAAGGATCTCGCGCGTTGACCTTTGCGACGATTTTTTTCCATACTTCCTCGATAATTTCCGGGCTGGTAATATCCCAGACCTGACCGCGCAACGCCGGTATTCGTAAGATATCGGTATATAACGCTTTAACCGAATTTTCATCCAGGGATAGTTTCCGGAGAGAGGAAATGGTCATTTTTAATATGCAGGGGATGCAATCGGGTTTGATTCGCATAGGTACTTTTTTCCCTTAAAAGTCTTTCATCATTTCTTTCATCAAAAAAGGCACCTCGATTCGACCGGTGGGCGCTAAAATCTTGCTGCTGTAATCTGTTGCATATTTTTTCTTTAAGGTTCGAACCATTCGTCTGAACTCGGATGTATTGATAGCCTGAGCAATATTTTCGATATTGCGACCCGTGGACTCGGCCAGTATTCGGGGCCCTGAACCGATTGCCAGGCGCCATCCGCCGGTTATCGGAACCCCTAAGGCCTTCATCCCCGGGATACACTCTTCTTTAACAAAATGATAGTGGGCATCCCCCATATCAGGGATGACGTTGTAATATTGGTTAAACTTCCAGGCCCCGGTCTGTATATGATAGGGCTCTTTTTGAATCCGTCCACTTGGGACCCATACACGGCTGCTATATTTGAATACCACCTGCAACAACTTATTGTATATGATTCGATAGGCGCTGTTCAAAAGTGCTTTCATTAAATCTTCTTCTTTTTCTACAGTAGCGACCGCTATGATCCGGGGTCCTTCACCCACCGCAACGTAATAGCCCCCTAACAACCTGAGGCCAAGCTTCTCAAGCGTCGGGTTGTACTCATTGGAGACAAAGGTGGAATACTCATCAAATTTACCTGGGAGTACATCCCAGCTTTGTGCGAAAAGAATCGTCATGCGCTGCCTCCTATGGTTGCTGAAAAATGTCTTAAGCCGCTAAGATCATCTAAACCAGATGGTTCAGATCGCTTCGCTACATTTTGAAAATACGAGTCATGAGTTCTGCCAGGTATTCGTCC
>JASFGN010000289.1:0-5063 GCA_050123735.1 Desulfobacterales bacterium
GCCGATCAAAAAACAGAGACAGGTCCGAATGGCATTCAATCCGGGGAATCGGAGCTGACAGCCCAGGTGCTGGGAAGTACTTTTCCCCAGGAGCTATCGTCTTCGGCCGGCGGTGACGACAATCCAGCCGCGATATCCACTCCAACAGTCGACACCCTGCAATTTACCGGGGCGGCCATCGTAACCATTCCGATTTAATCCGCTGACCGGCGGGTGGGAGGTGACCGGCAAGGCGGGCATCAAATCCTACTACGGGACGACTTTAAACTCCCGCCAGCACGATCCGGATGACGGCAGCCGCGTGTTTAAATGGTGTCTGGACCGCGTGGAAGATACCAATGGCAACTATATGACGATAAACTATACCAGGGATGGAGGTGAAACTTATCTCCAGCGCATTGACTACACGGGCAACGGGGGTCTGAGTCCTGCCAATGCTGTTATATTTTACCTGGAAGACAGATTCGATTTCCCATCGATGTATACCGCAAACTTTGAGGTCATGGTTTCAAAGAGGCTAAAAACCATCGAAATCCGGGGAAATGGAGAAGCAGCCCGGGCTTATGCATTTTTCTACGAAGAAAACCAAAACACCTCACATTCGCTAATGACCCATATAGATATCTATGGCTCTGATGTGGATATCGGTGCTGATGGAACGGTGTTAAAGGGTTCCAGGCTGCCGGGAATCGATATTGAATATCAAGCTTCAGCCCTGGGGGCCGCTGACGAGGTCTGGATAGACCGGCCGGTCAGCTCTTCAGAGGGTCGTTATGAAGGCGGTTACGGCGATTTCAACGGTGATGGCAAGACCGACTACGCCTACCGGCAGAGAAACACCAATACGTTTCATGTGATGATATCTACCGGACAAATTCCTGATCTGGTTTCTAAAATAGAAAATGGGCTTGGCAACCTTTCGGAAACGGCTTTTTCCTATTCTGGCGGTCTGTTTGACCTCGAAAGCCGCGAATTCAGGGGTTTTGAGACGGTTAATCAGAGGAGCGCAGTTGGCACGCCATATGAAACGGTGACACGGACAAAATTTCATCAAGATGAGTTTCGAAAAGGCAGGCAATATCAGGTCGAGCTGAGAGAGCCCGGAGAACCCGAAGTGTTGCTGTCCAAAACGACCTTTACATGGGAGAGGGCCTATCTCGATTCGCCTGAAAATAGTTATGCCTTTGTGAAGCTGCTGGAGAAACGGTCGGAATTGTATGATGATGTAACTGTAAGCAGCAAGGAAGACTATACCTATGATGATGGCTACCCGAATGCTTCGAGGTCGGCAACGTGAGCGCGGCATCAAAACTAAAATGAGAGTCAAGCTGGCCGCCAAGATGCTAATAATAGCTTGGACGTTAATGAAGAAAGAACAGGCTTTTAATCCAGAGTACTTGAACACCAAGTAAAAACTTTATTTATTTTCGGCGAGAGAGCCCGTGAACGGACGTAGAGGCTTTTTGACCTCTGGACGGGACAATCCTGGGCCTCTCACTGAGCTAAAACTCTGGATTAGGAATGCTCGGCGGCTTCAATTATCAGCATACCGGATAAACGTAACGATCAGAGGCAAGGTTCGTGTTAATGGGAGAATCGCTGAAAAATAATGTCAAAAAACAAAGGACACCTGCGCCCTGAAACCAGACACTCTTATAAGTAATCGATATTGTGTGAATTTAAAAAATTACTGCTTGAGCCTTGACAGGAGGATTATAGAATATCCCTCTTACCCTTTTACTCCTTGAAATCACGCGCTTTTTACCGGGATAAAATCGCTGGATGCCGTTTTTTGTTTATCTGCTCTAAAACGCAACAAATCAACCCCGTCCCTATTTATACAAAATCCACATTGCATTTTTGCTCTTTATTATTTTGCGATGTCTGGTAAACTGTAGCTCATCCTTGAAACCTTAAAACTGGCGGGGTGATTAACCATGGAAATAGCAATCGTCGGTGCAGGTGTATTGGGATCCATTTTCGGTGCTCTTTTTTTGGAAAAAGGGTTCAATGTGACGCTGGTCGAAGTGCTGGAAGAGCGTGTCCGTCTTATCGATAAAGAAGGATTGTGGCTGCAGTGGCCTGATGGTAGACGAACCCATTCGAAGATTGCCATTACCTCGAACGTAGAAGCAGTGGGCAAAAAAGATGTCGTCATGATAGCGGTTAAAGGCTACCACACCCGTTCGGCCATCCAGAGCGCCATGCCGATGATCGCAGACGATACGATCGTTCTCTCGGTTCAAAACGGCCTTGGGAATTTAGAGGCCATTGCCGAGACCGTCGGATCGGAACGGGTGGTGGGGGGTATCACCGCACATTCGGGGATGCCGGTGAGCATGAATGAAGTGCGCTACGTCGGGGGTCTCGGCCCCTTACTGGTAATCGGCCCTTATGACGGTGTATCCCGTCCGGGATTTGAGAAAATGGTCGAGCGGTTCCAGGCGGTTGGTCTGGACGTGCATACCACGACCGACATCAACAGTGTCATCTGGAAGAAACTCATCGCCAATGTTTCGACCAATGTGGTGGCCGCCCTGACCGGCCTGACCGGTGGGGTCGCCGTAAAACACGAGCCGACGGTCAAAATCATCGAAGCCCTCTCAAACGAGCTGGGCCAGGTTGCCCGCGCCAAAGGCATCGATATCCCCGAGCTCGACGATCCCCTTGATTTTTCCTTAAAGGCCTTTGGCTCTACCAAGGACAACCGTGTCTCCATGCTTCAGGACGTTGAAGCAGGGCGCCCTACCGAGATTGGCAATCTAAATGAAGTGATCGTAGCTGAAGGTCGGCGTTACAACATACCGACACCCTATAACGAGGCTGTTTCCTGGCTGACGCGCGGAGTGGAGGAGCGCAACCGCCAAAAACGTTCTGTAGCCGGATCCGGCAATGAATCCAAAAGCGTTCGTGATGCAATTAAAAAAGAGGATCTGGAAGCATTGCGCCGGGTGCTCGAAGCCTCCCCCCTGGCCCGTTCCCTTTCCATCCAGTTTACAGAATTTGAAGCCGGCCGCGCCACAGCCCGTTTGCCGGGAACCGCGCAGTTACCCAACTTTTTAGGATACACCCATACGGGTGCCCTGTTTACGCTGGCAGAGCAAACCATGGCGGCTGCCGCCAACTCCCTGGGGCATGTGGGACTGCCGTTGAATTGTGATATTCAGTTTCTGAATGCAGCCGACCCTGCCAAAGATGTCATCGCTTCTGCGCGGGTAATAGATACCCAGGGGCGGATTGCCCGCGTGCAGGTGGAACTAACCCAGGATAGTCAAACAGTGGCGAAAGTATCTGAGATGGTCTTTTTACGAAAGAAATAGACATCAGATAATTGAATCGGATTATTGATTTTTATGGTTTTTTCTATTTTAACGGTGCTCCGTCGGAATAGGGAAAAGGAGGTTTTCCTATGGGTGAGCTAATATTATGGAAACAAAAAGAAATCGATCGACTCAGAAAGGATATGGATCAGCTTTTCAGGCGGTTTCGGAAAGAATTTGGCATACCGCGCTCTTTGATAGAAGTGGCGGAATTGTTTTCGATGGATGTGTCTGAAACCGAAAACACACTCACGCTTAAGACCCGGCTTCCGGGTATCATCAAACCCGATGATATCGAAGTTTCCGTGACCGAGGATACCCTGACGCTTAAAGCTCAAACGGGCGAGGACACCGTTGAAACCGGTGAAGGTTTTCGCAGAGTCGAAAAGCGATCCCGGACTTTTTCAAGAACCATTTCCCTGCCCTGCCGGGTGCTTACCGATGACGTCAAGGCCACTTTTGAAAACGGCGTTTTACAAATCGTTTTGCCCAAATGCGAGCCAAAGCAGGCCCGCGGCGTCAAAATCGATATCAAATGAACATCGTGCCCCTGAGTTGCAGAAGATAACCGTGACTTTACATATGGTCAGCCCCGCAATATCCGTCCGGGCGAAACGATTTGCTGACGATGGCCTGAAATTCCCGGTTTCGAAAAAGCTGATATCAAGGAGGAAAAAATGCCCCAGGAATCCCAAAATTATACGGTACCGTTGGAAAAACTCAGATGGCGACTGGATCCCGCCACTTTGCCTTTTGAAACGACAGACGATCTCCAACCGCTAAAGGATATCATCGGTCAGAAAAGAGGTGTCGAGGCCTTTCAGTTTGGTATTAAAATCAATAAACCCGGATACAACGTGTTTGTCACCGGAACGCCCGGATCCGGCAGAATGGCGACTGTTAAAAAACTCCTTGAAGAAATGTTGAAACAGGATCGCGTTCCCGATGATCTTTGCTATGTCAATTGCTTTGAAAATCCGGAATCGCCCATCCTGATCCGTCTGCAAGGCGGCCGCGGGGCGGCATTTAAAAGGGATGTTAAAAATCTGGTGGAAACACTGAAAAAGGAAATTCCGCAGCTGTTCGAAAGCCAGGAATACATCAACATGAAAAAGCAAATTACCGAAACCTATGAAAAACAGGCCAGCAGTTTTTTTAAGGCGCTCGATCAGAAAGTAAAAGAGGAAGGCTTTACCATTGTTGATGTGCAGACGGGCATGTTCAAACGGCCGGAAGTGATGCCTCTGGTTGATGGAAATCCGGTGCCGATTGAACAACTGGAGGCTCTGGCTGAAAAAGAACGATTCCCGAAAGCAGAATATGAACAACTCCGGGAAAAGCAGGCAACGCTGACAAAGCAAATTGAGCAGATTTTTTTGGAAATCAAAGAGCTTCAGAAGGATGTGCACGAAAAGCTGGAAAAAATGGACCGGGCAACCTTTCTAAAAACGGCCTCAGAGCTCGCTGCCCAAATCAATGAACGCCATAAAAATGATAAAGTCAGACGATATCTGCAGGATATGCTCGAAGATATGGCGGACAATATCAGTATTTTCATGCCGCAATCACAACAACCGCAGATACCGGGGCTGCCACCGCTGGTCAAAGAAATCGATTTGTTTCAGCCCTATGAGGTCAATCTGATCGTTGATAACAGCCAGCGAACCAGTCCTCCGGTGATCATTGAAGATTATCCGACGTACCGCAATATTTTCGGTAGCATCGAACGCATTGTCGACCGCA
>JASFGN010000290.1:0-5054 GCA_050123735.1 Desulfobacterales bacterium
CTCATCATAGGTTTGCAGGTTCAGCAAACAGACTGCCAGATTATACCGGGCATCCAGAATTGCGGCTGTATCATCGCGCACGTAGGCACGCTCCAGTGCCTTTCGGTAAAAATTGGCGGCCTGCTCGAAGCGACGCTTATCAAAGGCCTGTCGCGCAGCGCTGTTAAACCGCTCAAGCTCTTGATCCGGGGCCGGACCTTTTTGCTTCGGTGGTGAAGACCCGCAACCGCTCAGCGTCAAGACGGCAACCATCATCAGCACGCTGATGATTCCCAGCCCACAAGAAGTTCGAAGATACGTGATCATGGGCTGACCTCCAGTGGCGATATTCGGCTATCATTCGGTGTCGGCCGGCGGGAGCCGCCCCCCAGAAGCCAGTGAGACTGCAACTGCTGGATCAAACGCTCCAGTTCGACCATCACCTGTTGCAGTTGCAAAACGAGGATCGGAACGGTATCGGCGGTGTCACCGACATTTTCGACAATCTTCGGCAGTCGCGGGGTCGCCTCGCTGAGGTCTTGCATCACAATTTCCATGGACGCCATGGTCTTTTTGAGACTGCGCGTAATTTTTGGAATATCACCGGTTTCGAGATCGAATTCAGCGGAATATTCCGAGACGTTTTGAACCGTTTCTTTCAAATCGTCAAAAAGCGTCCCTACGCGGGCGACCAGGTCTTCTAGATCCCTTACGAGTTTATCTTCGGACAGCAGACGCCCGATTGACCCCTCTCCGCTGTCGATCTTATCGGCAATGGAATTCAGATTCGCCAGCAACTGCTGGACGCCCTTTTCCTCGTCCTGCAAATCCTTTGCCACTGACACCAACAAAAGAATCGCTTTATGAGCATCATCGACAACCGGCAAAATCTTGGCCCGCAGTTCTTCGATGAGTTCAGCCAGCGTGTCGGATGTCTTGCGATCGGACTCGACGGTAAGGACGGCAAATTCCCAGTCGAGCGGAGCTCCCTTGCCCCGGGTGATTTCAAGATAGGCATCACCGGCAATGCCGAATGTCTTGCGTATAAAAGCTTTTGAATCATTGCGCACAAAAACCGCCATATCACTGTCAATGCGTACATTCGCGTGTATCTTCTCGTCGGGATTGATGACAATATCCCGGACCTCACCGGCTTTGGTACCCAGGATTTCAACCGCCGATCCTTTCGCCAGACCAAAAAGGCCTTCATCGGGCAACACCACTTTGAGCGTTTCACCGGGGTTAAACCACTTTCGCACCTGCCCGGAATAAATCAATCCGGCGACGAAAATCAGCAGGGTGACCAGCACAAACAGACCGACTGTTTCATTGGTATAGCGAAATTTCGGTTGCGGTAGCATCCCTTTCACCGTGTCACCTCCATCAACTTTCCGGCGATCAATCGATAGCGTTGCGTTGCCGGCAGGGTTTGATCGTGCCATATTAAACCTTTTTGGGTCAGCCAGATGACGGCGGCCCCGCGATCACGCGCATCCCGCACGGCATGCATCAATGCAGATATAATTTCAACGAAAATGCCTGCTGTGGGTTCTTCCAACAGAATCAGCAGGGGCCGACCCAGAAATGCCCTCACACAGGCGGCGCGTTGTAAGTCAGCGGCAGTCAAATCACCGGGCATGTTTAGCGGGAGCCCTGGCAGACCGAATTGCTGCGACAGCTCCCCGGCCTCATCGCGCAGCCGGCGGACAGACCGGCGGGTATGATGACGCTGGGAAAGCAATACATTATCCATGACCGATAGGTGGTTAATCCAGTTACCGGTCTTAAAAACACGACCGATCCGGCCTCGCAGGGCATGGGCCTGATCCGGTGGTAACTCCGGCCAGTTTCGTCCCAGAAAACGGACAGCGCCGCTGCGGGGTTGGATGATTCCGGCGCATGCATCTGCCAGACCTATTGTTTGCTCCAGACGGGCCATCCGGATCAGAATCAGATCGCCGGCGCAGGCGCTCAGGTTGACTTCATCAGCTTGAGTGACAGGTGCGGATGTATCGGTAAAGACGGTATTATAAAATTGTAGAATCACCCGTTGCCGTTTGAGGGTTGCTTTCATTATAGATCACCATGATGAAAATAGAATTGTCAGCACAATCGAAATGATTAAGGTGGCCAGGGCCGATCGGGCAAATCCCCGCGGCATGATACCCAGCACCCTGGCAGAGACACCGCTGATCGAAAGTGCTATCTTACAGGATATCAGAGCAACCACAAAGCCGATGCTGACGGTCTTGACCGTAAACAATAGATATGTTTGCAGACCCATGGAGCCGATGGCGCGGTTGAGGAAATCGAAAAAATTGAATTGGGTGATGCCGATCAGCACACCTGAAAAAAAGCCCGCTAAAAGGGCCACGGCCACAAAAGCCGTCGTCAACGCAAACATACAAATGCTGAATGCCACCACCCGCGGCACCACCAGATACAGGAATGGATCGAGGCCCTGGGCATCCAGCATGTGAACCTGGCCCTCGGTCTTCATGGTACCCAATTCGACCAGCAAGGTCGAGCCGCTGCGCCCGATCACTATCAAACCCACCAGCACCGGCGCAACTTCACGAACCAGTGTTGCCGACAGAAATCCGCCGAAAAGTTTGGTGCTGCCGAAGACGCTTAGCCAGTGAAAAGCCTGAGCGACGAGGCCAAAGCCCACGAAAATTCCAGCAACCAGGATAAAGGGCAATGCCTGTGCGCCCACCTGATAACACTGGCGCATAAGCTCGGCGCGGACGGACCGTCGCCAGGTGATCGGGCGGCAACCTTGCCAGATGACCGCCACAGCATCGCTGATAAATTGAACCGGTTCCTGCCAGAGGCTAATCGTCCAGCGACCGACATTGGCCAGCAGACGCTTCAGTCTGACCACAGCTATTAAGGCATCATTTCTTTGTGTTGGTATCATGTGTACGTTGCTTATAATCGACCTGTCAAAAGATAGGTTGAGGTCTCGCCGATGTAGGGCAAGTAATAAAGTCCGCGCATCCGAAGCAGGTAATTGGCGCGCAAACGCTGGTACGTGGTGTAGGAAACCTGGATGCTACCGGCTATGCCTGATTCCGCCATCTTGGATGCAAACCGAACTGACTCGCCCCAGATATTATAGGTTTTCTGTTCACGACCGACCGCACAGCCCATGGCCACACCGGTATCGATTCCGATTCGAAATTCCATCGGGATGTTCAGTGACGCAAACAGACCGGTACAGTGATTCTGAAGGCTGAGTGCCAGATCCGCAATCCGACGGGTATGGTCGTTTGAGCCGGATCCGATGCCGGCTGCACAGATGATTTCCTCCCCCATAATTCTTACATAATCGATGCCCTGAAAGGCAGCCACTTCCTCCAAATAAGAGACGATGAGATCGACCATCGTCGTTGATTCGGAACCCTTAATACGCCCGGCAAGGGAGAGGGGATCTGTGAATCGCAGCGCCATCACTGTCGTGTCCCTAAAAATATCCGCAACGGTTTGATCAGGATCTAAACCGCCGGCTGCCATACGATCCAAAGATGCAGTTGAAAGATCATCTGGGCTCTTGGATTTATCCTTTGTTTGCTGCTGTGCTTTTTCAGGAAGATGGTCAGTCGACACCTCACTGGCAGTTGCGGCAATCGCCGCCACCGGGGTGGCGGAATCAATGTCGCCGGCCGTCTTCTCTTTCTGGCTTGCCTGCAAGGGCATTGCTTTTCGATCCGCTGAAAACCGCAGCGCCAGCATATTGGACATCGCTTGGGCAAATGCGATTTCTTCGGTTGTCCAATCCCGGGTCCGGCCCTCATCCTCGAACCACAGGGCGCCCGCAGTCCAGTCATGATAACGAATCGGTATAGCCAGCAGGGATTCACAACCCAACGGTTGCAAGTACAGTCGAAACAGGGCGCTCAATCGGCTATCGGTTTCCGCATCAGCGGCGATGATCCCTTCGCCGTTCTGTAACGAATCGAAAACAGATGCAAAGTCAGCCCGGGCAAGCGCAGTCCCCTGGGTATGGCCATTACTTTCGGAATCATAGCTGTCGATGCATCTTAAAAATTGGCCGTCATCATCAAAATACCACACACTTGTCCGTCTTAAGTTCATGGCATCGGTGACGATCTCGGATAATTTTTGAAAGGATTTCGTGTCTCCGGTATCGAAAACCGCCGTTTTGGATGAAAGCTCGGAAAAGGCCCGACTCTGGGACTCCAGTTCAGACTGGCGCGCGAGCACCCGTTGGGTTCTGCGTTCCGCACCCAATCCCTGCAGGACAAGCAGACCGGCCATAATTGCTGCCATGATGATTATGCCGGAGGACATCAGCAAAATGTTGCGGTTGTTGCGCGCAACAAAACCGACAAAGTCTTCTTCAGGAACAAAAATAAATACCGAAAAATCGCGTCCGGTTTCTTGGGGAAGCAAAAAAGCGGCACTCAGATAGCGCTGCCCGTCAACGACCAGATCCCGGTGGCCGTATCCGTCGATCTTGAAGCGACTATACGCACGATTCAACACCGGGCTTCCCAGTTCTTCCACCCGGATGGGTTTGAATACATCCCCTTCCTTTTTGACCATTTTGTCAATCTCCGGATGGGCAACGATAAAACCGTCCTCATCGACAATAATGGCTTCGCCGTTCTGGCCGATTTTCAACGTCTTGAGAAACGCGCTGATCTCCTTTATCTCGATATCCAAACCGAATACCCCCAGGCGCTCACCATTTTCTCCGATTATCGGCAGAGAAACGGTTATACCATGGGTCTGGCTGGTAAAGAATATGTAAATATTCGACCAGAAAGGCACTTTGCTGTTAACTGCTCCTGTATACCAGGGCCGGTTGCGGGGATCATAGGAATCATCAACGGATGTTTCCTCGTCAACCACCTGGCCGTCTACATCGCGACGGATCCAGGTGACCTGTGTGGCTCCTGCTGAGCGCTCGATGATTTTGGTGTGCAGGGACCCGTCCTGCTGCCGGGCAATCATTAAAAAATTGCCCCGGGGATCGGCAACAATGAAATTTGCGACCTGCGAGAGATTGGCCAGCACCCCAAAAGCCAGTGGCTCTAAAAGCTCTCGAT
>JASFGN010000291.1:0-5042 GCA_050123735.1 Desulfobacterales bacterium
AGGACCCTGTCAACGGCGCCCATTGGATGGGATTCCGCTGCGTCAAAGAAATCCCAGCACATCAGTAGCTCAATGGAGGTCAGAGGTCGGAGGACAGAGGTCGGAGGACAGAGGTCAGAAGACAGAGGTCAGAGGACAGAGGACAGAAAAAAGCTCGACCCAGGGGTCGAGCTTTTTATTTTTGGTAACTGTTTAAATTACGCGGTGCCGGCAATGCTGTCTTGAAAATAAAAAAACAACTTTGTGATCTTTGTGTCTTTGTGGTGAAAAAAGCCGTCTGTCAAATTAGATGAAGAAGCTCCACAGAATACCGGCGCAAATTGCCGAGCCGATAACACCCGATGAATTGCAGGCCATTCCATGCATCAGCAAAAAATTCGTCGGGTCTTCTTTGAGGCCCATCAAGTGCACCTCGCGGGCGGAACCGGGTACCGCAGAGACACCGGCTGCGCCCAGCAGAGGGTTAATTTTATTTTTTAGAAACATATTCATAATTTTGGCAAATATGACACCTGAAGCGGTGGCGATGGAAAAGGCCACGGCCCCCAGAAAGAAAATTCCCAGGGATTTAGGCGTCAGAAAAACATCGGCCTGGGTGCTGCAGCCGACCGTAAAGCCCAGAAAGATGGTGGCGGTATCGATGATAGCCGATTGGGCCGTATTGGCCAGCCGATTGACCACACCACACTCTTTTAGAAAATTTCCCAGAAACAGCATTCCCAGCAGCGGCAGGGCTGTTGGTGCCAGAAAACAGCACAGCAGGACGCCTGCTATCGGAAATATCAGCAATTCCTTTTTAGAAACCGTCCTGGATGGCGGCATCTTGATCAGCCGCTCCTTTTTAGTGGTCAACAAGCGCATGATCGGCGGCTGAATAACCGGTATCAATGCCATATATGAATACGCTGCGATGGCGATCGGACCAATCAGGTGCGGCGCCAATTTGGCCGTTAAAAAAATGGATGTCGGCCCGTCCGCCCCGCCGATAATTGCAATGGAGGCTGCTTCCTTGGGGGCGAACCCAAAAAACAGGGCGCCCAGCAGGGTAAAATAGATGCCCATCTGGGCCGCAGCGCCCAGGAGCATTAATTTGGGCTGGGCAAGTAGTGATGAAAAATCGGTCATGGCGCCCAAACCCATGAAAACGATCGACGGATAGACACCGGAGGTGACACCGAAGTAAAGATAATGCAAAACACTGTTCGGCTCATAGATGCCGATGCCGAAGCCTTTGAAAAAGGGGATATTGCCCACCAGTATGCCAAAGCCGATGGGAACCAGCAGCAGCGGCTCGTATTTTTTGGCGGTTCCCAGATATAAAAAAATACAGCCCACCACGAGCATGATGTAATTGCGATAGTCTGCCAGATAATATCCGGTGTTTGCCAGAAATTGAAATAATAGATCCAACATGGTTTAACCTTTATTTATTCTATGGATTCATTCCAGGTGAAGGTGCCATCGCCTTGCGCCACCAATACGTCTGCTTCCTGCAAGCGTTGAATTGACAGGTGTGGATGAGGCATGTCGTTATTTTTAGCAATTTCAAATAGTTGTGAAAGTTTGAACGGCTCTTGCAGTTTCTCGATCAGCGGTTTATACGCATTGATGAGTTGCTCCACTGATGGAAGGCGCTGGTCTCCGTAAACTATTTCTGCTTTTTCCGGCGCTTTGACGGCTGCGGGCTTTTGCTTGAATCGGCTGATAACCTTTTCTCGATCTTCCCACAGGTTCAGCAGGCGGTGAATCTGGGATATAACAAAAGACAGCACAACCAGGCCCATAAACACAATGGATGCGCCCACTACCGCCATGGCCCACCCGTCATTGTTGGTTATGTTTTCTAAGCCAAACACTTTATGCCTCCATGTTCAGTATGTGTATCCTGGAGAACGTTTACTCCCGCGGAAAGTAGACCAATCAGGCAAGAAATGAAAGATAAGAAATGGTTCCGCTATAGGTTAGTAACCGCAATTATTGGTCATACATCATGCCAGATGTCAATAAAAAAACTATCATCCTGTTTTTAAATGTTGATCCTTTTTTATACTTGATCAATTTCCCGGCAAACACGCCTTTTGAATTTTAGACATTTTAGCTCATTTAAGTTCATTTTAGGCATTTCCAAATGTTTCACGTGAAATATTTGCTACAAGACTCGCCCCGCCGAAAACAGAGAATTTAGAAATATGGGATGCGTGCTTTGTTATTAATATTATTCAATAAATCCTTTGACAGGTTTTTACAGTTTTTAACAATTTGAAATCATTATAAATAAATTTTTAACATTTTTAAATTCAGACTTGACCAGCGCTCATATTTTTATTTATAAAAGCAGAATCCTTTTTAGCATCTCTATAGTATCATAACGAATTTTGGGATTCCTGTTGATCGTGGGAAGGGTCTTTTTTTGAAACGGATATTCCGGGGCCCGGGTTGCCGACTTTTTAAGGAATTATATCGTTATCCCGCCAGTGACGATAAGCCTTTCATATCTGCTTTCGTAAATGGACGATATTTCATGCTGAATAAAATGACTCGCAAATATGCCATTGTCGGTATCGCAATATTGCTTTTGATTGCGATAACAGGACCAATTGCTGCCGCCGATGAGCCATACATATTTGGATTACTTATCGTCGGGGACCACAACGATCATATTAGGAGTCAAGCATTTTATGAAGGCGGCAAGTACGCGGAGGAGATGATACCGGGCACAAAAATGATTTATATTGAGAAGGTGAACCCTACCGATCGCCCCAATATTTCCATACCGATGCTGGTTGATGATCTGGTCGACAAGGGTGCGCGGCTCATCATCGCCAGCTCAAGTGATATGAGAGACGGTATACTCGAAGCGGCGAAAAAACATCCGGAAATCTACTTTATTCATGTTTTCGGAGACGATGTTTTGTCTGGAAATGCACCTAAAAATTTGAGCAACTTGGTGGGACGCATAGAATATGGAAAAATGATGGCTGGTTTCACGGCCGCGCTGACCACCCAGACGGGCAAAATAGGGTACCTCGGCCCGCTGGTTAATCATGAGACGCGCCTTATGGCGGTGTCATGCTACCTCGGCGCTCGATACGCATGGGAAAAGGTTCTCAAACAGGATCCCAAAGAGCTGAAATTTCAGGTTAGCTGGATCGGTTACTGGTTTAATATTCCAGAGGTAACGATTGACCCCGTTCAGGCCGCCCAGAATTTCTTTAACACCGGCTATGATGTCGTTATTTCTGAAATTGAAACCAAAGAGGCGGTAATGGTCGCCAAACAGAAAAATCAGGAAGGCAAAGCTGTTTGGGCCATTCCGGTTGATTCCGTTGATGCCTGCAAGGGTGCTGCTGAAGTGTGCCTGGGTGTACCATACTTTAATTGGGGCCCCGGATATGTCCGGCTAATGAAGGCCGCAATGTCCGGCAAATGGCGGTCAAAATGGTTTTCGATGGAACCGGACTGGAAAGATATCGGCAACCACGACATGGGTGCCGTTGGGTTTGTCGCCGGACCGGCACTTTCTGCCGATGCCCAAAAACATCTGGCCACCTTTATCAAGGATCTGGAAACAAAAAAGGTCAAACTTTTCAAGGGCCCATTGGACTA
This sequence comes from Desulfobacterales bacterium, assembly GCA_050123735.1. Taxonomy (GTDB): domain Bacteria; phylum Desulfobacterota; class Desulfobacteria; order Desulfobacterales; family JAHEIW01; genus JAHEIW01. Next base: position 3,607 of record JASFGN010000291.1, read on the forward strand.
CCAGGACGGCAGCCCGTTTCTCAAGGCCGGCCAGACGGCCTCCGACAAGAAGTTGTGGCAAATGGATCAGCTATTGAATGGAATGACCGGATCCAGTCAGGCCGAAATAACGGAGTGAGGCGCTAATTTAGTGCGCTGAAAGTCAAAATGAAAAATCAATTCGAAAAAGGGGGAATTCCTATGGGTAAAAAATTGGGATTGTTGGTTTTGTGCATATTTTGCATCGGGTTTTTATTTTCGACACCGGCGGTAGCCAAAACAAAAGTGGCCTTCGCTCTGCTTTGGACGATTGACGATATGGGGTGGACCACTGCACATTACAAAGGAATTGAATATCTCAAGAAAGAACTTGGAGATCAGATTGAGGTGTCCTACACGGAAAAGGTATTGGCGGCCAACGCCGAGCAGGTTCTTCGGGGCTATGCCAAGGCAGGATATAATATTATTTTTGCCACCACCTTCGAGCACATGGACCCCACCGTGATCGTCGCCAAAGACTTTCCGGATGTCATTTTTGAACACTGCTCCGGTTACAAGAAAAATGATAAGAATATGGGCAATTATTTCTCGCGCATGTATCAGTCGGAATATCTGGCCGGCTACATGGCCGGGCTGATGGGATACAAAAATGTGGGAACTGTCGCAACCCAGCCCATCCCGGAGCCAATCCGCGGAATTAATGCCTTTACCATTGGCTTGAAAAAAGGTCTGTCTGAGGCGGGCATCGAGCATGATCCCAACAAGGTTAACACCATCGTTTGGCTCAAAAGCTGGCGGGATGCCACCAACGAAACCCTTTTGGCAGAGACACTTGCCGGCCGGGGCCACGATCTTATTCGACAGATGGCGGACACACCGGAATCCGCTGTTGCCGCTTGCCGAAAAGGCGTAGCTGCGATCGGCTACGGTATCGATGTCGGCGCTCAGGCCCAATGTGCGCTCGTTTCCACAGAATGGAACTGGGGCATGTATTATGTGGATGCTGTCAAACGAGCTATAAATGGAACCTGGCAGCCGGCCGAAGTCTGGTGGGGATTTGAAAAACAGGGTATCCAGCTGGGCCCTTTTAATGCCGCGGTCCCTGAGGATGTCAGACAAAAAGTCCTTGCCGAAAAGGCCAAACTTGAAAAAGGCGTCGATGAAATCTTCGCCGGTCCCGTAAAAGATCAACTGGGCAAAGAAATAATACCAGCCGGTCAAAAAGCCAGCGATCAGGATCTGTTAACCATGCGATGGCTGGTTGAAGGTGTCTCCGGGAAGATTCCCGATTAAAATTCACACCCGGTTTTAAAACGCGTAAAGAAAGGTCCGAAGTATTCCTATCTTCGGACCTTCTGCTTGGACCCGACGGCCAGGCGGGCCAGGATTTCGCCGGTGGATGAATGAGGAGAACGTTATGGAAATACCTGTCAGTCCCTTTGAAACTGGAGAAAAAT
>JASFGN010000292.1:0-4998 GCA_050123735.1 Desulfobacterales bacterium
CGTCAAAAAAAGCAGATTCCTGTCTTCGAATTTCACTGGGAGAATTTCCCAGGTCAAAGCCTTCAATCGGTATGCCGCCGCTTTCACCAATCAACACAACCTCTTGCCGATCTTTTTTAAGCGCAAAAGCTTCCTGCGGCGTAGCCACCAGCATACATTTTTCAGTGCCCCGTGAAAACAGCAACGGGGTACAGCTAAACGCACGAAAGACATCGACAATGACCGCCACCCCCCTGGCAGCTTGCGCTCCGGCCAGAAAACGGTCTTGAATGACCTGCATCATCACCTGCCCCTCTGAATTAAACACAACCGAAATCGATAACGGTTATGGTATTAGCGAATTCAAATCTCCAATGCAAGCCCTGTTGACGTTTGCCGTCTTACGATCCGGCCCCTCATGAAGAATCTGACTCCGGCGGGAATCCAAAATGGCGCTGAAAACATAAATCAGACCGTCATTTCAGAACAGGATTTGGCCACCAGGTTTTCTTGACATCAACCGGCAAACCATTAATTTATGGTGTGAAAGCTAAGATGACATCGCGTCTGCCTTCAGACCGCATTTGTATCCAAAGAATCCAGAACCTGTCGACAATTGAATTCCGCCTTTGTGGCATGTAATGCGTTATGCTTAAAAAATTGATTGTCTGTTTGATCTGGTATCCCCTTTTCAGCATTTAGATCTCATTTCCCCTGAGCAGTCGAATTATCATTCTATTTGCGCTTATCTCGCAATGATTCCTGCCGAAATCTGCTGGTTTGCAGCCTGTCCGTTGCCCAATAGCTTTCCAGGTGCTCCTGAAAACCCATTGAACAAAAGGAGGTGCCCCATGAAAGCAGGCATTTTATTTACGGGAACAGGGCCCATTTTAATTTTGACCACCTATGCCGCGCTGGACGATCCGAAATTGATCGAGAAATTGACCCAGAAGGGCATCAAAAAATATATTGCATACGAAGTTCCCGAGGAGCTGGTCAAGCAGCGCTATGGTAAGCACTTTAACGTGATTCTGGGCGATCTCAAACAATCCGATGACTTGCGGGTGTTGGATTACGACGGCCATCATGTCTTTTACAGTTTCTCCCTGGGTGAACTCGGGCAGCCGCTATTCCACGAAGCGTAAGCCACCATCCAATCCATCAAACCGCACGGGTTTTAGAAAGGAAAATGAACATGTATTTTAAACAAAAAGATATTTTTTGGGGAATGAACAAAGATTTCGTAAAGGAAATCATGGATATTGCTATGACCAAAACCCACACAGAAGGAGAATGGCTTTTTCGTGAGGGAGATCCGGCAAATGCCTTTTATATTTTGCTCAAAGGCCGAATCAAACTGAGTCTCGGGGAAACCAGGCATATCGTTTATATTGTCAGTAATGCCGGCGAGGCTTTCGGATGGTCCAGTCTGATTGGCCGGGAAAGTTATTCTGCGTCGGCAGAATGCATGGCCGAATCGAAATTGCTCATCTGGGATAAAGACAAGCTGCAAAAAGTTCTTGAAAAGGATCCGGCCAACAGTCTTCTGTTATACAAACGCCTGGCTGAATTATTAGGCAATCGGCTGCTGCAGAGCTATACGATCATATCTTCTGTGTCACCGGATGAAATCCACCTGTCATATGGTACCGGACAGGTCCTGGCCACACCGGAAATGGAGTCTGAATAAATTATCGCTCAGTTGCCTGATGTGAAGGTGGAGGTAAAAAAATGTTTAAAAATATTGTTTGTGCATATGACGGATCCGAGTATAGCCAGAAAGCGCTTCAGCGGGCCAAGGCGATTGCCGAACGTTTTGAAGCCACCTTGTGGCTGGTGCATGTGTTTCGCAATCCCTCTGATCTATTGGGTTACACCGATTATGAGAAACTGTTTGCCAAGCGGAAAAGTGCGGCTCAAGTGGTGCTTGATGATGCGCGGCGGCAATTGGGCCGCACGACTTTCCCGGTACAGGAAAAATTGCAGGATGGCCTCGAGACGGAATCCATATTAAAGGTCGCCGAGAATTGTAAGGCGGATCTTATCGTGATGGGGACACGCGGCCTGGGAGCTGTCAAAGGCCTTCTGGTGGGCAGTGTCAGCCGCAAGGTGATTCATTATGCTGAGTGCCCGGTTATGGTCGTCCACTAATGAGCGTACCAAATTAAAAATAGGGGAAAACTTTTTAAATTTAAGGAATTCTATCATTTGTAGATTTAAAATTTTAAAAAGAGTAGAAACAAATTTTTATTGACATTTTGTCCGGCGCGCTTTAGACAAAGACATCATGTACGCGATTCAAAGAACTCATATATCTATTTCAAACGGTAACTGGTGGTGGCGCACCGTCATGAGGGAGCTGCGCCCATCCATCGCAATCTAACATAATCATCTAGCGAACAACCGTGGGCCTCCTCCCGGGGGGCCCGCGGTTTTTTATTTCTGTCAAAAGGCCGTGGGAATTGGATCCCACGGCCTTTTTTCATTTTATGCTGCTTCTGGATAACCGTTAAAAAAACAGGGAGGGATTCAATCATGATCAATCAGGCAATTGCAAAGCTGGCAAATGGAGACAACCTTGGCGAAAAAATAATGACCGCGGTTATGGAAATACTTTTAGATGGTGCGGCTGAACCGGCTCAGATCGGGGCGTTCATTACAGCGCTGAGGATGAAGGGGGAAACCGTAGAAGAAATCACCGGGGCGGCCAAGGCCATGCGGGCGAAAACAAAGCCAATCGAGCTTGGTGGACCTGTGGTCAATATCGACCGGGATGAAATCAATGTCGAAGAAGAAACGATTATGGATACCCACGGCAACGGCGCTAACGGCACCCGGACCTTTAATATTTCTACGGCAACGGCGCTTGTGGTGGCCGCTGCGGGACTTCAGGTGGCCAAATATGGAAACCAGGCGCTTTCCAAACAGTGCGGCAGTGCCGATGTGCTGCTCAGCCTGGGGGTCAATCTGGACATCAACCTGGCGGATGTTGAAAAATGCATCCAGGATATCGGAATCGGTTTTCTGTACGCTCCGCTTTTTCACGGCGCCATGAAAGCGGTTGCAGCACCGCGGCAGCAGGTGGGGCTAAGGTCGATCTTTAACATACTGGGGCCTCTGGCAAATCCCGCCGGAGCCACCGCCCAGGTGCTGGGGGTCTATGATGCCGGGCAGACTGAAAAGATGGCCCGGGTCCTTCAAAAACTTGGTACCCGTCGGGCATTTGTGGTATGCGGAGACATAACGCTGGACGAGATCAGTATTTGCGGCGCAACCCGGGTGTCGCATCTCAAAGACGGAACCATCGATACGTTTGAAATGACGCCTGAAACGCACGGCTTCAAGCGGGCAGCGCCGGAAGCGATCAAAGGCGGGGATGCGAGCGAGAATGCGGCTATCATCCGCAGAATACTGGCCGGACAGAAAGGACCGCAAAGAGACGTCGTGCTTTTAAATGCGGCAGCGGCTTTCGTATCCGCAGGACTCGACGCCGATTTCAAAGACGGCATCCAGCGGGCCGGACAGGCGCTTGATTCCGGCCGTGCTGCCGAAAAATTGGATCGGCTGGTTCATTTTACGCGCCAGTGCAACGTTTTCCTGCGCCGTGTGATGTAACCGATACGGCAGCAATGATAAGGCCGGTCTGGCGCGGCGTGTATTTGCACCTGCGACGATGATTAAGGTTTGATATGGATACCGGGGTTTAAGAGATTCATTTGACGATGACGGTTTTGGGGCTTCGGCAGTTTGCGGCGATCCAGGCCAATTCGGCGATCGATGGCGTGCCTGCGCTCTTTGCCGGATCTTCTTTCAAGTATGCGTTTGAAGGTAACACCGATTCCACGCCGGCTGGAGTGCACCATCCAGGCGCGCACCCGCCTGGCCTTATAGATATGGCGGTTGGATATAACCAGCTCGATGGTTTGCCCGAACAGAAATTTAGCTCGGGTTTCGATAAAGACACCGCCGCGACTTCCATTTTTGATGACACCTCTGTATTTTTGATCCTCATAATTGAAAAATATTGATTTTTGGAAGGTTTTACGCGGATATCGCCTTGGGTCCTGATTGTTTTTAATGCTGCCTGGGCTCACATCTTGCTCCGCAAAATTTGTCTGAGCATATTTTTTTGCAATAGATTTCATAGGCTTGATTTGCCTGTCAGGCCACCTGCACACCCGCTTAAGCGTTCTATCCACAATTTCATTTCAGGCCGGCTGCTGCTCTCGTTAACGCGTTCATCAAAAATTCGCCATGAACCAGATACGGACTATTTTTGATATAAATAATTTCTGAATGCAAGTCAATTATTTCAAATCGATTTAAAAAAAATGACAGGCATTTTAAATTGTGAGGTATACTTCAATAAATTGGTAAATAGTTTTCACACAAAAACCGAACCTGCGCCCCATCTTTTTATAAAATACTGTTATTTATAATAAAAATTTGTTAATAACAGATTTGCGATTTTCGCATAAATCTTGCGTAAATTATTATTATTTAATATTTCAACAGATTGTGCCGATATTAGGTCTTGCGAAAGCGTGCCTGAAGTCTTTTGAAAAATCATTTACAATTGGCCTAACGAATCGACACGATTTAATTTTGTAGCCATCGACAATTTTAAGAATGCTGGACACCATCATACCCAAACTCCGATTGCAGGTAGCCAAGGCACATAAAATACTGCCTCAGGATATCGCTGCCTCCGTTGAGAAGGTTTACAATGATATCTTATTAATGCGCGATTTTACATTGAATGAATTTCAAAGAATTCAGGATGATGCCAATTTAAACGAGAATGATCGCAACATTGCGCGGCGTCAGGTTCTGGAGAAAGCCATCACCAAGCTTGAAATGTTAAAATCACGCCGCAGTGCCGCGGATCTGATCGAACGCCTGGAAGCCAAATTATCCCAAGATCCGGAAGCCAACGGCGATCGCCTGCTTAAATTTTTAAAAGAGCGCGAGGTTCGGGATCGGCTGGCCGGTATGACCGAAGCTCAGATTCTGTCTCAT
>JASFGN010000293.1:0-4995 GCA_050123735.1 Desulfobacterales bacterium
ATAAACCCGCTCCTCGTTACCGCTCTGTTGCATTAATCGTTAAGCTGGGTGGGTGGTTCCCCATACGGCGTATACCGGATCCGAGAACAGCATCTGAGAGGCGTATTTATCATCCGCCGGTCGCGGCCGCCCGCGCATGGAATACGTGTGCAGATCTGTATATTGACCGGATTTTAAAAAGAATTCAAGAACCAATCCCATGCGTTCAAATTCATGCAACTCCGGCCAGATGTGAATGGCTTTGGGCGGAAACCAGCGGTTGGAAAATGTGACAACAAAAACACCGCCGGGTGTGAGGACGCGATTAATTTCTTCGAAAACTTCGAATGGATGGACCAAATATTCCACCGAAACCGTGCAGATCGCTGCATCAAAAGCCTTATCATCGAAGGGCAGCTGCGGATTGTCGTTCAGGTCGTGGACACAAAAATCGGACAGCCGATCGTTGGCCTGCAGCTCTTCATTATTCATCCCAAGGCCGGTGACGGATTTTAGAGGAAGGTCATGCGGAAGGTGAGACACCCAGCTGCTCATTAAATCCAGGACCCTGCTTTCGGGCTGCAGCAGTCTGCCGTAAAGCCGGCTAATGGTGTCAGTGGCGGTAGTATCGATATGTTGCACCAGACGAGGCTGTTCATAGAATCTGCGGTCGGGGCTTTCGTCCTTCCGGCGAAAAGGGTCATCAGCGAAAAAATGGGTGGGGCTCCCGTTTACGCGAGCCTGCATTCCCGGGCCGCTGAGGGCGGTCTCCGCCCAGTCGATGCTGGTGCCGCCATGTTCTTCGAATTTTTCACGCACGTCTTTGATGGTGGCTTTAAATGTAATGGCTTTATCCGCTAAGGGATGATTTGCATCTGCCTCGATGGCGTCTTCATTGGCAGATACGCAGCGAAACGGTGTCATGTTGTTGGGGTAGACACCCGCTACTTTGTTGAGTATTCCAAGGGGATAAAATCGGCCGAATCGCGGCTGAATCGGATCTACCTTCGGGGTAAGCGGGGTAATCTGCCGCTGCTGGACCTGGTAAATGCTGCGTTGATCTCTGGCCGCCACTAAGGTTCCGGGCCCGGCCTCCAGCACAACCTGATCGCCGGTTTGTTTGCCGTGCAAATCTTGAAGTATTCGGGGAGGCAGGAGATCGCGCCACAAATTGACTCTTTGGCCGTAGTAACAGTCTGTATGTTGAATGCCGTTGTGCCGGTAAGACGCGCTAAATTCCATACTGGCCAGAACATCATCTGATATCTTCTTCATTTCTAACCTCTTTAGCCATGTGCGGACAAACATGTTCAAACATTAATTTGCGACCTTGCATTTATGAAGAGAACGATAATAATTAAATCAGGAAGTGCAATACGGAAATTCACGGGCGGGTGATCGGTATGAGGCCTAAAATCCGAATAGAAAAAGGCTGACAGTGAGGGGCTGCAAAAATTTAAAGCCGATTTAAATCTTTTTTGTAGGCTTCGGCCTGCTTGAGTATGCGCTGCTGCTCTTTTGAGTCTTTACGATTCCAGGTGCGGTACATCATGCCGATGCGGGGGTTGTTTTCTAATTTTTTGCGATGCCGGTCGAAAAAATACCAGAACAGGCAGTTAAACGGACAGGCTGATTCTCCATGCGCTTTCAGACGGTCGTAGCGGCACTGGCTGCAGTAATCGCTCATTTTGTGAATATAGTTGGCTGAAGACACATAGGGCTTGGTGGCCACCAGGCCGCCATCGGCCCACTGGCTCATTGCGCGCGTATTGGGCATTTCGACCCATTGGATGGCATCGATGTATACGCCCAGGTACCAGTCTTCGACCTGGTCGGGATGCACCCCGGCCAGCAGGGCGAAGTTGCCGGTGACCATCAGGCGTTGAATGTGATGGGCATAAGCATGCTCAAGAGACTGGCCGATGGCAGCCCGCATGCATCGCATTTTGGTCTCGGCCGTCCAGTAATATTCAGGCAGGGCGGCGCGGTGATTGAAAAAATTCATGCGCCCCAACTCGGGCATCAATGTCCAGTAAATGCCGCGCATGTATTCGCGCCAGCCCAGAATCTGGCGCACAAAACCCTCTATCTGTTGAATTTTGATGCTGCGCTTTTGCTTTTCCCAGGTCCGCACGGCGGCCTCGATGACTTCCAGCGGGTGCAGCATTTTGGTGTTGAGCGCAAAGGAAATGCGCGCGTGGAACAATGACCAGCTTTCGGTGGTCATGGCATCCTGATAGGTGCCGAATTCTTTGAGCCCGTCTCTCAGAAAGGCGTCCAGCAAAGTGCGCGACTGCGATCGGTTGATCGGCCAGATTATACTTTGGGGCTTGATCGCGCCGAACGTTTTTACCCCGGCTTTCTCAATCATTTTGTGAAGCGCACTGACGTCATTGCGAAACAATTTGGGCTTGGGAATCGGAATCCGGCCGTCATAGCGCCGACGGTTTTCCACATCAAAATTCCAGCGCCCGCCCACGGGCTTTTCGCCGTCCATCAGGATGTCGTGTTTTTTGCGCATCCGGCGGTAAAAGGATTCCATCAGATAGCGCTTTTTGCCGTCAAAAAAATCTTTAAAGTCCTCCCGCCGGGTGACAAAATGCTCGGTGTCAACCGCCGCCCCGGAAACCGGAAGCGCCTCGGCCAGCTTGCGCAACTCAACATCCAGACGATATTCATCGGGCAGCAGATACTCAAAACGCGCATACTGCTTTTCTTCGAGCAGCCGTTTGATGTTGTCAGCGATCGTCTGTCGGTTTTGGGGATCATCCAGTCGCAGATAGATGACGGCATGCCCTTTTTCTTCGAGCGTTTCGGCAAAAGCGCGCATGGCTGCAAAAAAGGCCAGCACCTTTTGAACGTGATGTTTGACATAGTCGGTCTCCTGACGAACTTCCATCATTACGTACACAATGGTGTTATCCGGCTTTTGAAACCAAAAGTGGTTTTCATTCAGCTGATCGCCCAGGATAAGCCTTAAAATTTTTTCGGTGGCCATCGGTTGCGTTCCTATTAGAATTCATATCGCCCGTCAGGAAATGATGTGACCGCCCTCATTTTTTCAGAAACATCATAACGGAATGTTCGCCCTACCCTCCCCTGCTTTGTTTTTCGAGGGCATCCACCTTTTTGACGTAGGCCTGGATATCACATTTGCGCTCCAGTCCGGATGCAGCCATATAGCGGATTTTGCCGAATATCGGCCGCTCGGACCAGGCCCGGTCATGCACCCCGAAGACCCAGGCCACACCGGTGTATGAATTGGCATCGCGGCCGTCCAGAAAATATTTATTGTTGATGGTCAGCGTCGTTTTGAAAGCCTGTTCTGGCGTTGGGGTCCATTCCAGAATCTTTTTGCCCCAGTACATGCGCATGTAATTGTGCATAAATCCGGTTGCCTTCATCTCCCGCATGGCCGCATTCCAGTAATCATCGTGGGTTCTGGCATTTTCCAGCTGCCGGCGCGTATAGGTATGCTCGCGATTGTCTTTTTTATGCGCATTCAAGGTCTTTTGCGCCCAGTCCGGCAGACACTCAAATGAATCATATTGGGGCGTATAAAAAACAAAATTCATGGCCAGCTCGCGGCGCACAACCAGCTCTTCTATATACGCCTCCCGGGCTTGCTTGAGGCGGCTGTCGCTGTCTTGCACCTTCAACGCCAGATACAGGGGGGAAATCTGGCCGAAATGCAGATATTTGCTCATGTGGGAGACATCGTCGGTCTGGGGCTGGTTACGGTTATCGACGTATGTTTCAAACCGGTGGCGCAAGAAATCGGAAAAAATCTGTCGCGCCCGGGCGTTGCCGCCTTTAAACAACCCGCTGACCGGTAACACATCGCGATCAATCGACAGTTTCTTCAAAACGGCGTTGATGTCGCTCAGATCGATGCCCTTGATCCTTAGCTGCAGTGATGATTTTTTTATTTTTGTCGGTTTGAGTTCAACGAGGTAATCCTTGAGATGTTTGTGTATTTTGGGGCGTATGGTGCGGGCTGCATACTCGGCTTTGTCGGAGACCACTTCGAGCGGTACGATGACATCGCTTTCGACCTGAACCACCCGGCAACCGGCGTTGCGCGCCGCGCTTTGGCGCCACCGGCGTTGATGCCGCAGATACCCGCGGTCGCAGACGATCAGGGATGCTTTTTGGCCGGCTGCAAGGGCCACATCAGCTGGATGGCCTTTTTGAACGATCATTTTGATGCTGCGTTTGCCAAGTGCCGTCTGGGCTTCCCGCAGGCCTTCCAGCATGAAGGTGTAATGGCGCAAATTGGCTTCAGGATAATCGTCCATCAGCCCGAACACCACCAAAACACCCTGACCCATCCGGTTGGCCTGCTGCACCGCGTATTCCAGGGCGTGGTTGTAGTCGGCCCGCTGGGACTGCTGCATCCAGTAGAGCACATACTCCCCCCGGCGCACATCAAGATCATTGAGCGACTGAATTCTTGAATCGTGGATCTCGTGCGGTTTCATATGCTTTGCTTTCATGGGGCCCGGCAGGCTTATTTCTTTTTGGCGGCACCGAGCTTTTTTTGCAGCTGCAGCCAGTCGTTGAGCTCCAGCAGTGTTTGCGATAGTTGATAGCGGCCGCCGGCAAACACACCGTAATCTCCCCCGCCGGCCATCGACGAGGCAAAACGGATCGTGTTGGCATAAAACAGCCAGGCGGTGCCCCATTTTTTTTCAATGGCTTCATCATAGGGATTGTCCTGCCGCTCGGCCAGGCCCAGCTGCCAGATTTCCTGCATGATCCGGGTGGCGGTCAGCGTCTGGGCATTGGTTTCTTTGATGGTGTTTTCAAAGCGTTGCCAGTGACCGCGGACCCAGGAAGCGTCATGGCAATTCAGACAAACCGCCTGCATGGCCTGCTTGCGAACCGCCATTTCCTTTTCATCGATTAAATATTTTGTTGCAAAGCCGCCATTATCATCGGTCGGCAGGGGCAATCCGTCCTGGTTGCGGATGATGCTGGTATCCGGCTCAATGGGGTGCGGGTGGGCATAAATCA
>JASFGN010000294.1:0-4986 GCA_050123735.1 Desulfobacterales bacterium
GCCAGCAACGGCACCTGGTTTTGCATGCCCAATTCCACCAGCGTCAGGTAGCTGTCACGAATATTGCTGGCAATCGGATGCCCCATGTGGTTCATCGACACGTTATAGGCAGCGCCCGTGCCCCCATCCTCACCGTCGATGGCCAGCCCGGCGGCATAGGGATTACGGGTCAGGTTGTTTAAGACCGCCAGCGCTGTCGAGGTACCGGAAATTTTAGGGTAAACCGGTACCCGGAATCCCCAGGCCATGTACATGGACTGGATCATTTTGGCGACCGATTCCTCAATCGAGTATTTGGTCTGGTGGGTGGGCGGGCTCGGCAAATTGACGCCGGTGGGCACACCGCGGATGGCGGCAATCAATTTATTGACCTTATACCACATCAACAACCCGCCATCTCCGGGTTTGGCCCCCTGTCCGTACTTGATTTCAATTGCGCAGGGGTCTTCCTTCATTTCCGGGATCGCGTGAATAATTTCATCCCAGCCAAAATAACCGCTGGCAATTTGTAAAATGACATATTTTAAAAATCGGGACCGCAGCAGCCGCGGCGGGCAACCGCCCTCGCCGGTACAAATTCGCACGGGCATCCCCAGTTCTTCGTTTAGATAGGCCACCCCCATCTGCAGCCCTTCCCACATGGTGGGTGACAGGGCGCCAAACGACATGGCGCCAATGATCAACGGATAGACTTCTCGCACCGGAGGGATCCAGCCATTGACGCTGAGAAATTTCAAGTTCTCTTCAGGGGGCAAGACGCGTCCCAGCAGGGTGCGCAATTCAAATTCATGGCGGCCGGCATCCAGGGCCGGATCGGTCAACATTGATATGCGGATAAATTTTAAACGGTCTAAAACGCCGCCGGGCGCATTGCGCCGCCCGCCCCGCCTGCGGGGCTGGCCGCCCTGGTCAATGTGAAATCTGAGTTTATCCGATTCATCCGTGCGGCAGGGCACAATGGCATCATTCGGGCAGACCATGGTGCACATGGCACAACCAACGCATCGGTAAGCCGGATCTGTTTTTTGCCGGATGCCGTAATAACTTTTAAAAGCCGTGGCCGTCTCCAGGGTCATATCTGCCGGCGGCTCCAATATGCGCTTGCGAAATACCCCCAGCTCGATGGCATTCACCGGACAGACCGCCGTGCACTTACCGCAAAGGGTACATTTATCTAAATCCCATAAGATCTGCCACGGTAAGTCTTTGACACTCAGTGTGGAAGGGGCAATGGGTCTTTCTGGTTCCATAACGTAACCTCCTGACGACCCGGACCGACAAAAGCCGTGTCCAGATGCATCGGCTGAAAATCTTTGCTCTTATCGCGATTCGGGATGGCGGCGTCCAGGCCGCACAGTTCTGAAGAAAAGGCATATACACCGGGTTTCCCGCCAACCACACCCGGTCGAAGTTTTTTGCGATCCTGCACCATGAACACGCTGTGATCCGGCAGACAGCCGATGACGCAGTTGGGCCCGTCGATTATCAAAGGCCGGCAGGTTTGTTTCAGATTCTTTAAAAAATGGCTGTTCGGATGATTCCGCAGATCTTCATCCTGCAGCGGCGTGATGATGTGTTTATACGTCTCAATGCTGAGCCCGAGCTTTTTGATGGCGTAATGCAGAATATGGGTGAACACTTCTGAATCAGATTGATAGCCGCTATAGCCGTCAAATCCTCTGGATTCTAAAAATGATCGAATCGGTACGAAGGCGGTATTTTCGCCGTTGGTCATGGTCGCATAGCCCTGGATGAAAAACGGGTGGCAGGCATATAGCGTAATGGCATAGTTGGTGTTTTGCCGCCCCTGAGCCATAATGACCCTGGCATTCAACTCTTTGCGGTCCAGATTCAGATGCTCGGCCACCAGCATGGGGTCACCGATTTCCTTGATCATAATCACATCCGGCCAGAAGGAAAAAACGATCATATCCTTTTTCTCCTCCCCCATCGTTCTGAGCTGAAGCCTGATTTTAAGCAGCTGCTCGTAGAGCTTTTCCTCGCTCATATCCTCCCACTCTTCCGGATATTCATACGCCCGAATCAAATAGACATCCCGCTTGGGAACTCCGGGCGGAGGAACCTTGGGCAATTTGACCGAAATTTTATATTTGGTCATAAAGCCGATATCCATCATGAAGGTGTCCAATCGTTTTAAGCCCTTATCGCTGAATATCCCCGATAATATGGGCGCATCCTTAATCTCCTCAAAGGGACCGGCCAGATCGCGCAGGAAAATCCCGACGCCCGAGCAATCGTGGCCTTCGCGCATGACATCGAGCGCCTTCATTGCGACCATTGGGGATAGCGGCTCCTGGCTGGTAATGGCAAATAAGCGGCACATCGAAATTTTTCTCCTTTTTTTGATGTCATCTAGCAGATGAAAAATCCTGTCGGGCTGCACCCAACAGGGATAAAATCGCCCTGGCGATAGGATCGATGCATTTTCGGTAACGTGTTCGGATCGGTCTGATTATCGCTTCAGGCAGGATAGGCTGCAAGTTATGGTTATCAATCGTTTCATCATCAGAATTTTTAGGGGAGTTTAGCGGAGGCGTATGGCAGTCCCCCCCAGAAACCGTCCTAAACACGGAGGACTTGCGATACAACATTCGGGGTCTCATGTGGAATGGTTCCCGAATCTTGACCGGGAAAAACTGTTTGTTTTGTTACAATGCCAGCCAGCACTTTAACGCAACCCCAGCAGAGAATAATTAAACGTGGCGCCTTCCTCCTTTTAGAATTTGCTGAAAGCCCCCTGTATGTAATCCGCCGGGCTTCATCAATTTGCTGCTTATATCATATATATTTGATGTGAAAAACAAAAAATTGATATAAATCAACATGTAACCCAAAAACTAAAAATGAACGAATCCCGGGCGAAGCTTTTTCATTCGCAATCTTCGTGCCACATGGACAAAATCACAGATGCCCGTCATTCCTGTATCCACGCGCACAGCCAAAAGTCAATAAATTGAAATCATACATAAATGTCGCGGTCTGGCCATAAATGTCACAAAAATGTAATATTATAGTGGTTTTCAAAAAACCGTTGCGATTGCGGAACGTTTTTTTGCACCAACACGTATGCCGCCATCCTTTTTCCGCAACATTATGATTGAAACCCGGACCCAGAAGAATAAGAACCGGTATTTTTTTGACAAGTCCAAGTCTTTATTTTATATAAACACCATTGATACCCCGCAAGGGTGGGACCGCGTTGCAGTCCCCGGGCCGCATCGATAGGAATAACCATGTATTTCAAGCAATCTGATCTTGTTACAGGCGCGAGCATGGATTTTGTGAAAAAATTGATGGACATCTCCCAAACCGCTTCACACCAGAAAGGCGAGATTCTCTTCGGGGCAAACGATCGTGCGAAGTTAAAAATAAGGAGATCATAATGTCAAAGCAACCTTTGAAAATATCCACAGCGCGTGCGTTGACCCGACGCGAATTCATGTGGCTCTCATCAATGGCTGCCGCCGGCACCCTGTTCGGGTGCGCCACAGATCCTGTCACCGGTAAGAAGCAGCTCATGCTGGTATCCGAGGATACCGAAATTCAAATCGACAAGCAATATTCGCCCATGCAGATTTCCAGTGATTTCGGGGCGGCGCAGGACAGTCAACTCAACAGCTATGTCAGCCAGGTGGGCACCAAAATGGCCGCTAAATCCCATCGGACTCATATGCCTTACTCGTTTCGAGTGGTCAACGCCACC
This sequence comes from Desulfobacterales bacterium, assembly GCA_050123735.1. Classification (GTDB taxonomy): domain Bacteria; phylum Desulfobacterota; class Desulfobacteria; order Desulfobacterales; family JAHEIW01; genus JAHEIW01. Next base: position 3,725 of record JASFGN010000294.1, read on the forward strand.
TATGTCAACGCCTATGCTTTTCCCGGCGGCACCATTGCCGCCACCCGCGGTATCATGCTGTCTCTGGAAAACGAAGCCGAACTGGCCTCCCTGCTGGGCCACGAACTGGGGCACGTCAATGCCCGGCATTCGGCCGAGCAGATGTCAAAAGGGATGCTCACCAATGCGGTGGTCGGTGGGGTCTCGGTGCTGGCCGGAACCCAGAGCGCGATTCTGGGCGATCTGGCGGGTCAACTGGGCCAGATCAGTGCCGGCGCTCTGCTGGCATCATACAGCCGCGACAATGAACGCGAAGCAGATGCCCTGGGCATGAAATATATGGTGGGTGCCGGCTATGGTTCCGAAGGATTTGTCGGCCTGATGGACATGCTCAACAGCATGTCAAAACATAAATCCACATCGGTCGACCTTTTATTTGCCACCCATCCGATGAGCCAGGAACGCCATGATACGGCCGTCCAGATGGCCAATACCCAGTATCGATCGGCCCTGAACGGACCGCTGTATCGCGAACGCTACATGGACAATACCGCCCGTTTGCGAGCCCAGAAAGGCGCCGTCGAAGAAATCGAGAAAGGTCAAAGTCAGCTGGCCAAGCGCCAATATGATGCCGCCAGCGCTCATTTTCAACGGGCGTTGAAACAAGCACCCAATGATTATGTCGCCCTGTGCATGATGTCGAAAACCAAATTGATCCAGGAGCAATATGCCGCCGGCCGTCAGTATGCTGAAATGGCCCAAAAAGCCTATCCTCAGGAAGCCCAGGCCTATCACCTGAGTGGATTTTCCAAGATCCAGCTAAAGGATTTCGAAGGCGCTTATGAAGAATTTGACACCTATGACAGACTGATGCCGGGCAATCCGAATATTATTTTCTTCAAAGGTTACAGCCTGGAAGGCATGGCCAACACCCAGCAGGCAGCCCAGCACTACCAGCGCTTTTTACAGGCCGTCCAGCAGGGCCAATATGCCCAGCATGCCTATCGCCGCCTGGTGGATTGGGGGTATATAAAATAGCATTCACATTTTGGATTTTAGAATTTGGATTTTAGAATTTGAAGATTGGCTACCCAATTGCTCTTCAATACTTTTAATCCGCAATCCAAATTCCAAAATCTAAAATAAACGGTATTGATTTTCGCTTTGCACCCGAATCGAATGCCGACCAACTTGGCCAACCATGACGATAATTACTGACCTGCCTGACATCCTCAAAAAAGATCTTGAAACAAAATGGGAGGCGTTTAAAAATTCATCTGAAA
>JASFGN010000295.1:0-4964 GCA_050123735.1 Desulfobacterales bacterium
TGAGGATCGTGCCGCACAGCGACAACACCCGCTCATCATTTCTGTCTGCCATCTGCATGGCACCGGTGGGGCAATTGGTTGCACAGGCGCCGCACAGAATACAGCGTTCTTCGGTTACTCTATAATCGGTTGCGACCGGGTGGTCAAAGTCAAAATAGCCCATTTGCAGGGCATCCACCCCCATTTTATCGCGACAGATCTCGACGCATTTCCCGCAGCGCAGACAGATGTCGCAGCGCAAACAGCGGCGCGCTTCCTCGCGCGCCATGTTTTCCGAATAACCCAGTTCGACCTGCTGAAAGGTCGTCCGTCGCCGGTCGATGTTGAGCAGCGGCATATCGGGCCGTTTCAGGGTCATTTTGGTAGTGGCGGGCACCTGCAGCCACTCGATGCGTCCCCGGCGGCTGGGAACCGCTGGCATTTTCGGCTGGGGTATGCCGGATAGATAGCGGTGGATGGATTCTGCCGCCCGCTTGCCGCCGCCGATGGCTTCGATGACCGTAGCCGGTCCGGTGGCGGCGTCCCCGGCGGCGAAAACACCCGCCGCCCCTGTTTCGGTGGTGACCGTATTGACCTGAATGGTTTTGCGACGGGTCCAATCCAGTCCGGCCACCGATTCCAGACAGGCAACATCCACCCGCTGGCCGATGGCCGGAATCACCGCATCGGCTTCGATTACAAAATCACTGCCGTCGATGGCTTTCGGAAATTTGCGATCCTGGCCCTCAACGGTCACCAGTTTGGCCTGCAGGCACTTGAGCCCTTCCAGCCTGGCCCGGCGGCCGACAATCTCCGTGGGGATGTTTAAATATTCAAATCGCACACCTTCTTCTTCAGCCTGCTCGACCTCCTCCGGGTCGGCCGGCATTTCCGCCCGCGTGCGCCGGTAGGCAAGCGTAACGGATTCGCATCCCAGGCGCAAACAGGTCCGGGCGGCATCGATGGCCACATTGCCGCCGCCGATGACAATGACCTTCTTTCCGGGGGGCTGGCGGTTGCCCAGAGCCACCCGCCGTAAAAAATCGACCGCATCGATAACCTGTGGGAAATCCTTTTCGCCGGGAATGTTCAGCTGAAACGATAAATGCGCACCGATGGCAAAGAAAAAGGCTGCAAAACCTTGCTTTTTTAATTGATCGATAGTGATATCGGTTCCAAATCGGGTGTCAAAATTGAACTCGACTCCCAGGTTTCGCAGCATTTCGACTTCACGGTCGATAATTTCCCGTGGCAGCCGATAGCGGGGAATACCCAGCAACAACATGCCGCCGGCCACCGCATGCTGCTCGATGACGCGAACACCATACCCTTTCAGGGCCAGGTAATAGGCGGCGCTCAGTCCGCCGGGCCCGGCACCGATCACGCAGACCTTTTTGTCTTTGGCGGGTTCCTTGGGCGGATTGCGGTAGCTGCCCTCCGACATGGCGCGTTCGGCGGCAAAGCCCTTGAGGTTTTTAATGGCGATCGACGTGTCGATGCGGCCGCGCACACACATAAACTCGCAGGGGCGGGTGCACACCAGACCGCAGACCCAGGGGAAAGGGCAGTCTTTGCGGATGACATCGATGGCTTCGGCATCGCGCCCCATACCGATCAGGGTCACATAGGTGGGGATGTCCAGCCCGGCCGGACAGGTCATCTGACAGGGTGCCGGCGCGAGTTTGACGCATTCGCCGGTGGGGCAATTGTGGGTATCGATATGACTGATGAACGTTTCCCGGTTCTGAGAAACAACCGATTCGATGAAATCGACAACATCGCGGCAGCCGTCATCGGCGCACTCGGCTTTTAGTTGCTGCACTTTGGCATCAACGGCCGGCAGATGCTCGGCGCCGGCATTGCCCCAGGCGATATCATTGATGAGTGTTTTTATTTCTTCTGCCGTCCATCGATTGCGGGGGGTTTTCAACCGACCCGAGTCGATCATTTCACCGAGCGTCGTGACGCTCTGGTGAACCGGACAGATCTGTGCGGACATTTTTTTCTCCCAGGCCGAAAAATCGATGACACGCCGATGCCTGAATCCTGCGCGGAAGCGCATTACCCGGATACAGCGTTTCAGCTTTAGTCAAAATCAGCAACCTGCCGGGCATGCCGTTCCCGCCGGCTCCGAGATTTAAGCGACGGTTCACCGAAATGCAGGCATTTGGTGATGCATTTGGTCACACAGGCCGGCTCCAAACCCTGGTCGACGCGGTCCATGCAATAATCGCATTTGACTGCCTTGCCGGTTTGCGGGTTCCACTGGGGTGTTCCCCAGGGACAGGCGGTGATGCAGGCCTTGCAGCCCACACACAGGTCAGATTCGACAAAGACAATGCCGTCCTCGGGCCGTTTCTGCATAGCCCCGGTGGGGCAGGCCGATACACACCACGGATCCTGGCAGTGGAAACACGGCATGAATACCCAGGACGTACGGGGTAAATTTTTCACTTTTTTAGGGCCGACTGTAATAATCTGGGTCAGGCGCGGCCCGATCGGCAGATTATTTTTAATTTTACAATGAGACTCACAGCTGAAGCATCCGATGCAGCGCCGGGTGTCCTGGTAGATGTAATATTTGCTCATGGATATTCCTCCGATTCCAATCGAGTTACGTGGCTTTTTCGACTTTCACAAAACACTCCAGCAGCGCGATGGCGCCGCCGACCGGGTCGTAGACATCCAGCAGGCCGGTTTCAAAGCGATAGTCGCCCAGACCTTTGTTGTAACCGCGGGTCTGCCAGGGGACCTTGCGGCCGAAGCCGTGAACCATAAATACCGATTCGGGGTGGATAAATTCGGTCACAAAGGCCTTAATCGTGCCGCTGTGGCTGCCGTCCGAAGATGTCACCTGTACCCGATCCCCGCCAGCGATCCCCAGTTTAGCAGCCTCATCGGCATTGATCCACAACTCATTCTCGGGCATGATTTCGCTCAGGACCGGGTTGTTCTGGGTGCGGCCATGTGTATGGACGGGGCTCCTGCCGAAAGCGAGGCGATAATGCCCTGGCTCAGGTTTTTTCGGACGCTCATAAGGTCTGAAAGATTCAAAACCGCTTTCCGCCAGATGGCTGGACACAAATTCTATTTTGCCTGAAGGCGTTTTAAACTTAAGATCTTTCATGCGATCCCACCAGACGGGCTTATCGGTGAGGGAGACCGTTCCTGTTTTTTCGAAATCGGCCACTTCAAAGCCGGTTCCTTCGAGCTGCCATTCCCAGAACTCTTCGATGTCATTGAATTTAAAATACTTGCCGACGCCCAGGCGCTCGGCCAGTGACTTGAAAATCCACCAATCCGGTTTGGCCTCGTTACGGGGATCCACCGCCTTTTTGCGCATCTGAAACTGGGGCTTGAGGCCTTTGCCGGTTGACAATACGCTTGATTTCTCTAAATAGGTCGCCGACGGCAGCAGCACATCGGCGTACCAGGCGGTTTCACTGTAATTGGCGTCGATGGCAACCAGAAGGTCCAGCTTGTCGAATGCCTTCTTCTGCGCTTCGGGATCCGGCAACGCCAGCAGCGGATCGTGACGGAAAGCGATATAGGCTTTGATCGGATAGGGGTCTTTGCTTCCGATGTGCGGGTACATTAGATGCAACAGCCCCGGCCCGGCTTCAAAATGCTTGTATTTCCAGCCGCAGCCGTCGACCCGTTTTTCTTCGGGCTTGGGGATGGTATCCATCAGGGATTTGAGACCTTTTTTGCCGACATCGCCGGGGCTCTTCTGGAAAAATAGCGCGCCGGGTGACTCAAAAGCACCCATCAGGGCGTTCAGGATATAGATCGATCGGATCGCGTAAAACGAATCCAGGTAGCGGGCCACCATCCAGCCGGGGTGAAAAATGACGGCCGGTCGATCCTCGGCGATTTCATGCGCAAAGGCAATAATTTCATCGGCCGGGATTCCGGTTTCCTGTGCCGCCCACTCAGGGGTATAGGGCACGACAAACGATTCCAGCTCCTTTAACCCCAGCACCCATTTTTTGACAAATTCGGCATCATACAGCTTTTCACGCAGCACCGTATGGATAATTCCCAGATTCAGGGCGTAGTCCGTGCCCGGGCGAATCGCCCAATAGCGGGTGGCCTTCATGGCAGTGCCGGCTGCCCGGGGGTCGATGTAGGTAATTTTGCAGCCTTTATCGAGCATCTCCATGATTTTTCCGGCCGCTTTAACGCGCAGGGATTCAAAGACATTGCGGCCGTATAAAACCAGATGCTTGCAGTTGCCATAATCGTAATTGAAGGTCTTGCGCCCCGATCCAAACAGCGACAGGGCGGCATGCTGAACGTTGCGCGCACAGGTGCAGTCGTGGTTGAAATAATTGGGTGAGCCGACGGCGCGCAAAAAACTGCGGTGGATATCGCGAAAGGGTCCGCCGCGGTCGCTCAGCGCAATCGCGCGGGCACCGTGTTTTTTGATGACGGCCTTTAATTTCTTGGCAATATAATCTAAGGCTTCATCCCAGGTGGCCTTCTTCCATTTGCCTTCTCCGCGCTGGCCCTCTCGGATCATGGGATGCTGCGGCCTTTCATAATCATACAGCATGGCAGTTCCGGCAGAGCCCTTGGCGCATAGCCGGCCGGCCATGCCCGGGTCCTGAGGATTGCCTTCGATCCATTTGACGACCCCGTCTTCAACCTCAACCCGAATGGGGCACCGGACCGTGCACATACCGCATATGCTAAATACCGATTCTTTCATAATCTTAATTTCACCTCCACCTAAAATTAAAAAATTTATCTTTACGAAATTACTCACCAAAAATCAACAACTGACTTATTTCAACAGTGTCGTCAGCTGACGCTATACCTAAAATTGAATGCAGCTGCAGCAATATTTATACCAGTTTTCGGCGGTCACCGTATCGATTCCGGCACCCGATCAAACAATAATAATCCAAGACGATTTCGATAAGTTATAATTTAAAACAAGAAAAATGTGAATCTAAAAAAAACCTTCAAGGCAGCTCGTAATG
>JASFGN010000296.1:0-4917 GCA_050123735.1 Desulfobacterales bacterium
GGAGGCTCAGTCCAATCAGAAGCAGAACCAGAAACCAGAGCACTATCAGACCGCGCAACGGCAGGCTTAATGTATCGGATAAAAGCCAGATTGCCAGCACGCCTCCGCCGCAAAGATTGATGGCGATGGCCCCTCCCAGACCTAACCCGCTAAACCGGCTGGATCTCCAATAACACTCCATCAAAAGGGCCAGCCCAATGCCGAAAAGCACCCCGCCCAATATCGTCGCATAAAAAGCGGGAACTTCCATTGGTATTCCCAAAGCCCTTACCAGTCCGGCCGGAAACGTTATCAGCAGAATTCCTAAAATGAGATTGACGGCCGCGTCCACTTTGAGCAGAAAGGTGTGTTTCATCCGTTATCCCGGGAAGGTCAGGGTCACCCGTTCTCCTTTATTTTTGGATTTCATTTTAATCTTAAGCGCGATGCTGTCTTCACGAATTCCCAATGCCAGAGGCGATTTGCCTTTTTTGCCTTCGATGTGAGTAATTTCGCGTAAAGCCTTCATGATCTTCTTACCAATTTCAGAACCCGGCGATGGGAGTTCGGATTCACGGTATTGGGCGGTCACCTTGATTTTCCCATTCTTTGAGCGCCTGATGCAAATCTCTTTGGCATTGTTGTTGACACCATGCAGCGCGGCCAGGGCCAGCCATTTTTCCGCAGCTTCGCTCTGATCGCTGTCGCCCTTGATTTTCGACATTTCCTTGAGCGGGTCTGTTGTGGCATAACAGTCGCACATTTCCTGGACCTTTAAATGGATATTCCGCTTCTCTTTCATAATAAATTCCTCCTTTGGTGTGCGGCAATCTTCGTTTTTTAGTTAACGCTAAATTATACACGATTTAACAAAATTCAAGATGACTTCGAGCGGCATTTTCATAAAACCCGGCAAAGAATCCGGCAGCACGGAAACGAACAAAGCGAAGCTTCAAAATGATTCTTCAGAAGTTGAATCCGGCGTGGATGAGGGCCTGGCATCGCCAAATATTTCCTGATAGGCAACTGCCAGAATACAGATCTGAATGGGGATAGTCAGAACGACACCAATGCCGAAGGCAAGCGCACCGATGCTGCCGATGATGCTGGCGATGGCTGCCAGACCGAAAAAGGGCCAGAAATTGGTTTTCACCGTCTGGATGCTCAACTGGGAAGCCGGCCAGAAATCCATCTGCTTGTCGACAATTAAGTAAAGTCCGAACATCAAGAAGGCCTGGGCCGCGTAGACCAAAAACAGGGAAAGCAATTGCCCGATGATCGGAAACCACCCCACCACAAGGGACCCAATCAGGATGGCAATCCCCCAGATGATGGTAAACAGAAATGAATTTAAAAAATAGCTGAACCCTTTGAAAACAGCACCGGCCTCCGGTCCGGGCTCCGCTTTGCGCAAGAGTTGCAGTGTGATAATGATCAAACCCGCAATCATGGGTCCGGTCAGGATACCAATGCTGACGGTGCTCAATACCAGTGCGATCAGCGCGGCCAGGACCAGTGTGGTGAAATTATTTTTATATAAGTTGAATCCTGCTTCAATCCATTCCCCCAGTTTGACATGTGTCTTTTGCATTATCTGCGTCCTTTCTCTTTGCGATCGGCTGTCTTAAAGCAGCAACTCAAATTTCTGTTCGTTTATGGTTTGGCCCCACTGTTGGACTTCGTGGGTTTCATTCAACCGGAAAGCATGGCGCTCGTAAAGCCGGCGGGCCGGTTCCAGGCCCTCGAAGGTCCACAAAAATATCTTTGGATATCCTTTTTCTTTACAAAATTGAACCGCCCGCGAGATCAATTGATTGCCCAGACCGGCGCCCTGAAATTCGGGATCGACAATAAACCAGCGCAGCCGGGCGCCTTCCGTCATGGCCTGCTTGCCGTCGATGGCAATCGCGCCGGCAAATTTGCCGTCGGCAGAGGCCACCCACAGGCCGTCCCGGTTTGCATCAAATTCACTGACAAAAGTGGAAAGCTCCCTGCCCACCTGGGTTTCAAAAGATACGTCAAAGCCCCAGTGTTCATGGTAATAGACGGCGTGGAGCGCGATAATCTTACCGACCACTCCCGGGTAATAACCCTGAATTTTTAAATCGGACATGGTTAGCCCCTTAAGCTCAAATCCGTTTGCAGGAGCTTTCTTCAAATCACAATTTGCAAGCACCAAATTTCAAATAAATCTCAAATTTAGCGCATTGAATGGTTCTTTCTTCAAGATCATATACAGGTTTGGAATTTTGAAATTAGAGATTTTACGATTACGGAGCCGACGGTACCGTAAATCGCCTGCGTTTGAACGTATCCAGCCACTGCCCGGCGCCGACCAGGGAAATCAAGGCATCGTCGAGGGCACCGACAATCGGAATACCGTCAGGCAAAAGATCAATCGGTGAAATCAACCAGAGAATGACAAGCCCGGTAATCAAAATTTTACGAATCCAGATCGCAATCTCATCAAAAATCGAATCAATTTTAAAAATATCGCTGTGTGGTATCAGGAAAAAACCGCGTTCATCACCATGCAATTGCAGGACACGGTGCTCTCTGACCAGACGTTGAGATATCGTCTGGGCGATTCCCCGGATGGTCGAGGGGTCGAATTCGATGTATTGGCGCTGGACCACCGCCAATACGCCTTCTTCTGTAACGAATCCATCTTCAGCAGCGCGTTTTGATATGCGTAAACTGCACAGCAATTCCGAGCGGTCATCCACAGCATGCAGCCGCTGGAGGATGTTTTGTTGACCGACGATCGTTCCATAACGGCTGTATTGAAGCACAATTCCAACAATCATTGCAAGGCAACCGATGTCGAATAAAATAGAGGGCCGCGGCTCGTGTGACAGCGTCTGCGTCGCCGGGATCAAAAACGCCACCACGATCAACGCGAACCGACGGCTGCTTTTTTGCTGGGTAAACGCTATCGCCGTAAAAAGAATGAGCAGCAAAATCGAGGGATTGCGAAAGATATCCTGGATCCAGAGCGGCAAAACGCTCCCTAAGCCGATTTCGTCTTTGAGATGCGATACGGTATCCTTGAGCCGGCCTAAGAAACCGTAGGAAGCTTCCGGAGCCGGCGGGAGACCGGCAATGCGCCCGATCAGCAGTGCCAGCGGTATAATCAGGAGGAATTGGAGAACAAGATTGATGCCGCTGGGGCGCCCCAGCAGATAGCTTTCCCAGCAGAATCCGGCCACGATGAGAAATGCCAGAATCCCCACAAAAATGCCCTGGTTGTACGTAAACTGCCGGTCACCATACCAGGGATCCTGCCCCATCAAAGCAATGGCCGCTATGTAACACAGCGCCGCCGCAATCCATTTGGGATCATAAATCCCGGTTACACCGGACTTAGAGACACCGCCTTTAGCGGGTGCAGACCCGGTTTCGTTCGAATGGTTCGTGGAATCGGTCATGGCGATTTTGCGACCTTGAGTTCCTGTTGCAGCATTTTCAGCTCTGCGACCATCGCTTTGCGATTTTGCTTCATCCCCTGGATGACCTGCTGACCCTCAAACCAGTGCCAGCGATCCAGAATATGGTTATAGATCGCTATTTTGAGGACTTTGGCCTCCTTGAGGTTGACCAGCTCGTCCTGCTCCAGAATATCCAGCGCCTTGTCCCGGTAGACCACATCCGGGTGTTTGTCTTCCCGATATCCGCCCAGGCGCCAGATCAATACGAACAACCGTGCCTGTTGAAGACGTAGCTTTGGGTATAGATTCTGTAACGAGGCCTTTTGCTCCGATGTGTATTCTGCTTTTTGACGGGCCTTGAGGGCTTTTCCGGCACGCTCGATTTGCTGGTCGAGGGCCTCGGCTTCAAGCCGAAAATCCTGGCGCATATCACTGGTAAACGACCGCATGGGCTCAACGGTCGCCAGGAAGGCGTGGGCTGCATAATAATTGGCAAAAGGATCTTCCGGCAGATTTTCCAGATAGGACCGGGTGGCCGCCTCAAGGGACTGGGACTTTCCGGCGTCGGCCAGCAATTCCCAGTACCGGTAATGAACCTTTTGCCAGCTTTCCCAATCTTTTTGGGGCACCTGGGCCAGGTTTCTTTCGGCCACCTGAATGGCTTCGGTAAGCTTGCCCTCGCTAAAATAAAGCTGATCCATTTCCAGCAGCGCTTTTAGCCACGGTTGACCGAACTCAGACATATTTCCGCTGACAGGGTCACCGATTGTCATCATCCCGAGTTCCTGTGCCCGGGGCTTGAAAAATCGGTCGAACGGGAAAAGAAAAGCCACCAGAACGGCGGCGATCATCACAAGGCCCAATTGAAGCCATTTTTGTGCGGCGGATGTTTCATAAGACCCGATGGACAGCTCGATGGCCAGGGGGTCAAAACCCTCGTTGCGGGCGATAGCAATTTTTTCATCAAGTTGGATTGAATTACTACGGGGAAATATCCCGGCGGCACTCAGGACCTCTGATCCTTCTGTCACAGGGGATGGCAATCGCGACTTATTTTTATCTGACTTCATTATAGGAATTTAATACAATATGGGGTCTTTTTAAATACTCTATTTAATGGTAGACAAAGTGTTAAACTGAATTCAGATTAAAAGGCTTTTTGGCCCGACTGGGTCCGCCGAAGCTCCTGTTTTTCTTTTTCAGCCTTTTCTCTTTCCAGCAGTGTCTGAATGTTTTCGACGAAGAAAATGCGGATTTGATATTCCGGATCTCCAAACTGGTCCGGAACAAGGGATACGATAAGAACGTCCTTATTTTTCCGCCAGAACATGGATTGGCCGGCATTGTCCTTCCAGTCGATCGTCCGGGGTTCTCCGTATTTGGTCTTCAGGGTCTGGACAACATTGGCCTCATCTTCTTTAAAGTCGATTTTAAACAGCAACGGAAGCTGGTTATAGTTTGAAAAGATCAGTTCGACATAATCAAATGGCAGGCTTTTTTTACGGGCGTA
>JASFGN010000297.1:0-4916 GCA_050123735.1 Desulfobacterales bacterium
ACCGACGCGGACGTGGATGGCTCCCATATCCGCACGCTTTTACTCACCTTTTTTTACCGTCAGATGCCCGAAATGGTCGACAAAGGGTATCTCTACATTGCCCAACCGCCCTTGTTTAAAGTCGGTAAAGGTAAAAAGAGCGAAAACTATCTTAACAGTGAGTCTGAGTTAAACGATTTTGTTCTCAAAAAAGTCTGCAACAACCGCGAACTGTCACTTAATAAAGGCAAGCAAAAAGTATCCGGTCACAACCTGTTTATGTTTATTGCCAGCATAGCAGAGTATCATTTTGTCCTGACTCACCTCCAGAGCCGCGGTATTCCGGTTGATCTTGTTGAACAGTTGATCAGAGAAAATGTCGCCAATAAAACCTTTTTGCAAGACGAAAAAAGTATGTCTCAATTGCGCGAAAAATTGATTCAAAAAGGCTATGGGGTCGATGAATTGACTTTCAGCGAAGAACGCAAAGTCTTTGAGATGACGGTCAACGGATCGCCCACCCAGGAGGATGATCTGTTATCCGAATTAAGCGGCAAATCAGCCGCTTCCGTAAAAATAGGCCGCGGGCTGATTTATTCAAATGATTACCAGCGCAGTCTGAATCTGAATAAAAATATCATCAAATATGATTTACCGCCGTTCACGGTTACCAGCACCGATAAAGATAAGCAAATAGAGCCCCAGACGGCTAAAGACAAAATGGAATTACTGGATATTTTCCTGCGCGATGGCAAAAAAGGCATCACGATTCAACGTTACAAAGGTTTGGGTGAAATGAATCCGGAACAGCTGTGGGAAACCACCATGAATCCGGAAAAACGCAATCTAATGCAGGTTAAAGTCGAAGATGTCGTCGATACCGATGAAATTTTTACCATTCTTATGGGTGAAGCTGTTGAGCCCCGCCGAGAGTTTATTCAGACCAATGCCCTGGAAGTCAGCACGCTGGATATCTAATCGATGACAAATCTATAACCAAATTAATCCCCAGGTGGTTTTGATTCTGAATTTACACAGGAGTGATGGAGTAATGCTAAATGGTTGCAGACCTTCATTCAACACTCCAATACTCCAGTACGCCTCGTTCAATTAGCACTGCGATATAGGGCTAACCAATATTTTTCTTTGCCAATGACAAAGGGAATAACAGACATGGACATCCACACCATCAAGGCTCGGGATTTGCCGGATTTATGGTTTCAGGCGGTGCATGATATTTTAGATCATGGCAAGCGGTTTGTCATTGATCGGGGATCATACCAAGGCCAAACCCGTCTGGAATATGATTATTTTATGGGCCACGTCAAATATCCCGGTACGCAACCCCTGATTCCAGATATTCCGCCGACCTGCGGCATACCCAACCCGGTGGAGCACGACTATATTTATGGCGGTCCCGGATATGACCGGGCCTATATCGAGTATCTTATGTCGGCGCGCAAAGAACCCGGCGAATCTTATACCTATGGCGAGCGCTTGACGCGCGTTCCCCTGTCGGGCGACAAACTCCACTGGTGGCAAACATCCAATACCGACATTATCGATAAACGCGAAGTTGACGGAAAAATGGTTTTTGAGGAAGAGGGCCTTTTGTATTTGAATCAGATCGAATGGGTGATTGATACCTATCGCAAATTTGGCGAACGCAACAATCAACTGGTGCTTCAAATTGCTCGTCCTTCGGATCTGACTTTGCTGGACCCCCCCTGCCTGCGGTCGATTGACACCCGTATTCAGAATAACAGCCTTAGCTTTTTTGTCTACTTTCGTTCCTGGGATTTATGGAACGGCTTTCCCGCCAACCTGGCCGCCATTCAAAATCTAAAAGAATACATGGCAGCCGAAATTGGTGTTGAGGACGGCCAGATGGTTGTCGAAAGTAAAGGATTGCACCTTTACGGTTATGCGGAAGATCTGGCAAACCTGCGTTGTTTAAGAACCTAATCACGCATCGAGGTTCATTATGTCACCTTCAAGCCTGCAACATCTATACTCAAAAAGTGCCTGCTGTGCAGTGCCGTCGGCCATCCGCGAAATTAACAAACTGGTCGATTCGCCGGGTATGAAATCTTTGGCTGGTGGTTGGCCGGATCCGGCTGTTTTTCCAGGCCAGGAGATCATTCGCATTACCGGCAAACTGCTCAAAAATAAGGCCGGCAAAGCCTTGCAATACGGCGCAACCGAGGGCGTGACCGAGTTGCGACATGAGCTTGCCCTTCTGGCCGCAGATCGCTATGGCATTCCGTGCGATCTGGATCACATTTTCATCACGGCCGGATCGGCCCAGGGGATGGATCTGGCCTGCCGGGTGATCATCAACCCGGATGACCTCGTTTTCGTAGGATTGCCGACCTATTTTGGCGGAACCGGTGCCGTCATGGCCGCCTGCGGCAAACTTAAGGGAGTGGCTGTTGATGAAGAAGGGCTCAATACCCGACAACTGGAAGATCAGTTGCAACGGTTAAAGAAAAAAGGTCAACGGGCCAAAGGCGTTTATGTCATACCCAATTTCCAGAACCCGACCGGAACGACGTTATCACTTGAGCGCCGGCGGCATCTCGTTGAACTGGCGGAGCTTTATGATCTGGTCATTTTTGAAGATGATCCATATGGTGATTTGCGATTTGAGGGAGATTCTATACCACCGATTATTTCTCTGGACAATCACGGTCGGGTGGTGCATATGCGCTCGATGTCCAAAACATTTGCCCCGGGCCTGCGCGTGGCCTGGACCATCGGTCCGCCGGAAATGATTCGTAAAATGGTGGTGGCCAAACAGTTTGTTGATGTTGCCACAAACAGTCTGGCCCAGTATATTTTGCTGGAATTTATCCGCAGGGGGTTGTGGGCAAAGCGCGTTCAGCTGAACAATCAACACTATAAGCGGAAACGGGATTTTATGCTCGCGCAATTGACAGCCCATTTTCCCGAACAGGTTCAATGGAACCGACCGGATGGCGGGTTTTTTATATTTGTTCAATTGCCCCAAACACTTGATGCCTCTGATCTTCTAACCGAAGCCATTGAGCACAATGTCGCCTTTGTGGCCGGTGAACCCTTTTTTATAGACGGCAGCGGAGCCCACACCTTTCGACTGTCCTATTCTCAGTCCAGCGAATCGGTGATCGCGGCAGCCGTCGCCGAGCTGGGAAAGTTGATAAAAAAGAGATTAAAATAGAAGCTCATCCAATACACAAAATAATAAGTGAAGTTATTAGAAGTCATTTCAAAAACCGGATGTTGGTTCAAGATTCCGTCTTCGCCTATAGGCTTCGCCGGGACACGCACGGCGGGGCCTGATTTTAAACCGAAGGCATACTGAACGATGTCGAGGATTTAAGATCAGGCACCAACAAAGATATTGAGCCCAAAGGCGCTCTTGAGATGGCTTCTATTAAGGTCCTTCGATTCTCTGGGGCGAGTAAAAGATTTGCATCGTATGGCGGTCGATGATTTTAAACGCCACCAGATCCATTTTTTCATGGACCAGATACCCAAAGCGCTGTTCATCGGGTCCGATGATTTCAAGAAATCCGGATCTTGCACCCAGCCAGACGCTGAAAAAGTTGTCCGTGCTCTGGGTGTTTTGCCGCAATATTTCTACCCAGGTCTTTTGATCTGCCACCCGTGTCCACTGACTGCTTACCTTCAATGTGTTGGCGTCATCTACGGGATCGAATAAAACGGCATGTTGCGGGATATAGTAAATGATGTATTGAGTCCAGTTGTTTTCTAATTGCTGCTGGATTCGCTGTTGATCGGCGGCCCGCAAACTGTTGAATCGCGGCCCGGATTCCGTGGCACACGATACCGTCATAACCACCATTAGAACCACCAGTCCCGTCCATATCAAGCGCATTTTTCAACCCCTTTATACCCAACGGTCATTTTGTCGAACGTCTATGAATTGCTTGAGTTGCTGGGTTTAATGTCAACTTTACTCGTCGCAGTATAGCGATTGTCAAAAAAACGTTCCGTTTACGGAAGGTTTATTTGCTACAGCCGCTTATGCCGCCATCCTTTTAATCGGAACGTATTGATGACAAGCGGAATAATTGAAACTTGTCTGATAAGCGGTTATTTGTTAGAAGCATGTTAACCAACCAAACGAAAGGGGGACACATGTTCAAAAAAATCGTTTTACTTTTCACACTGGCCGTCTTTGTATGTGCCGGCACGGCACTGGCGGCACCTAAATCGGGCGGTACACTGATTTTCGGTCGCGGCGGGGACTCTGTCGGTTTGGATCCGGCCTATGAAACCGACGGCAACTCGTTTATGATCTGCGATAACCTCTATGAGGCACTGGTTGCTTATAAGGACGAAAGCACCGAACTGGAACCGGGTTTGGCCGAATCCTGGACCATTTCGCCCGATGGAATGACATACACCTTTAAGCTGCGCAAGGGTGTCAAATTTCATGACGGCACGCCCTTCAATGCGGATGCGGTGGTTTTTTCCATCGGCCGCATGATGAAAGAGCGCAATGTCAAATTCCACGGCAAAGGCTGGGATATTCCGGCCCAGGAGCGCACGCCCGAATACTGGGTGTCCATGGAGATGGATGATACCATCGGCTCCATCGAGGCCACCGGCGAGTATGAGGTGGTTTTCAAACTTAAAAGGGTCGAAGCGCCGTTTTTAGCCAACATGGGCATGGACTTTGCCGACATCATCAGCCCGACGGCCTTCATGAAAAACCCCAAAGAGTTTCTGCGCAACCCGGTGGGCACCGGTCCGTTCAAATTCGCCAAGTGGGTCAAAGACGATCAGATCATCCTGGAAAAAAACACGGACTACTGGGACAAAACCGGCGGTCCCTATCTGGATAAAGTCGTCTTTCGTTCCATCCCGGAAAACTCGGTGCGCTTTCTGGAGCTGAAAGCCGGCAGCATCCACATCTGCCAGTTTCCCAA